>JBBAAF010000025.1:0-36527 GCA_041658425.1 Bacteroidales bacterium
CCGCAAAGGGTAATGGAAACGGGCGGATAAGAAGCATCTTCTCCGCCTATGCTTTCATGCAAAATCAATTCCTTACTGAATCCCATCAACGAGGTTCTGATCTCATATTTTAACAGCTTATTTGATGCGATATCTATTCGTTTGAAATTAGAAGTCATGGGACTGATCGGATAATAAAGAACCGAAATCGTGTCTTCGCTGAACAGGAACTTGACTGATGTGAGCCTTAGAATGACGGTTATGCTCCAGCCCAGAATCACCAGGATTCCTGATATGATTGTCGGAATCCAGGTGTATATCACCAGGAATATTGCCAGTAAACCGGTTCCAAGCAGCAGGACAAAGGGGGTGCTGATCAGGATCGCCTTGGCTATTGAGGCGTTGCGTTCATTATTTATTTCCATTGCTTTTCGTTCTAAAATTATAAATGAACTCAGTGCAGCGTCAAGAGATCCCCGCTTTCGCGGGGATGACAGGTGCTCCGAGGCAATCTTTACGTCCTTAACGCCCTCCCGTCCTTAACGTCCTCACGTCCTTAACGCCCTCACGTCCTCACGTTTTTTCTTCTATCGTATTCCTTTCGGGCCATTTGCAGCTCCCTGCTGCTCTGCCCTGCAACAGCAGTGTTTTCTTCTGCGCGGCGGATCAGGTAGGGAAGTACGTACCTGACCGGCCCGTATGGCAGGTACTTAGCCACATTGTATCCGGCTGCAGCGAGGTTGAAACTGACATGATCACTCATTCCAAACAGTTGGCTGAACCAGATTTTAGGTTCATCTTTGGCAAGGCCTTTTTGTTCCATCAGTTCGGTAAGAAGGCGGTTTGAATCCTCATTGTGAGTGCCATTGAAAACCGATATCCGGTCGAGATGATCAACCGTGAATCGCAGACCGTCATCGTACATCCTGTCGGTTGTGGGCTTATCGGGATTAATCGGACTGGGATAACCGTATTTTAAGGCACGTGCGCGTTCCCGCTCCATGTAAGCCCCACGCACAAATTTGATTCCCAGATAATAGTTGCCATCGACGGCTTTCTGCCAGGCCTGTTTCAGAAAATCCAGCCGGTCAGTGCGATACATTTGCAGTGTGTTGTAAACGATGGCTTTTTCTTTGTTGTATTTTTCCATCATGCGGGTGACTACCTCATCGATCATCGGCTGGAATTTGACATCCTCGGCATCCACCATGATGGGAACATCTGCGTTGTAGGCTGCCTTGCAGAGTGTTTCGACGCGGTCCCGGAAATTGTCGGCTTCAGCTTGCTCCTCAGCGGAAACCAGGGAACCCAGGCTCCCTTTTTCCAGGATGTGCTCCAGGGTGAAAGCGGTTGGCTTGAATACGGTAAAGGGAATGTTCCGGTTTAAGTGGGCATTTTCAATCGTCCTTAGCGTTTCCTCCAACGCTGCCCGGATGGCTGCGGGGCTCTCACCGCCTTCAACGGAATAGTCGAGGATGCACTTCACCCTGTATTTTTCCATATTGCGGGAGACTACCATGCACTCATCGATGGTTTCTCCTCCGCAAAAATGGCGATAAATGGTAGGTTTGATTAACCAGGAAATCGGCAGGTGAAGTTTCAGTGCCAGATAAGTGATTTTCTTGCCTAACCGAACGAGTTTAGGATTACCCACCATTCTGAAAAGCCAATAAGCGAACTTTAATTCCCGGTCGGATTTATGCCGGAACGCGATCTCCAGATTATCAAACTGAATCATTCCTATAGGTTTTGGTTTCAAAGGTAGCGGATTATTTAATTACCTTTCGCCAGTTTTTCACATTATGAACACCGTTTACCGTATTAACGAAATTAGTATGACCCGTGATCTGAAGCCGGATTTGCGGGAGATCACCGCCGGATTTACGGATGGAAAGATTTTTCTGCTTTTCGAAACCAACACCTGGAAACATTGCTGGCCGTTGATCCGGGATTTCCGGCCCATACCTGAACTGAACATTTTGGTTCTGGAACCGGGCGAGGAGCATAAAAACATTGAGCAAGTTTTGGCAGTGTGGGAAATACTGGGCCGGAAGGGAGCCGACCGCGGTTCGCTGGTTATCAATATCGGCGGCGGGATGTTGACCGATCTGGGTGGATTTGCTGCGAGCACTTTTAAGCGTGGGCTGACCTTTATCAATATACCCACCACTGTGCTGGCGATGGTTGATGCGAGTGCAGGCGGGAAAACCGGAATAAATTTCCGCGGACTGAAAAATGAGATTGGGGTGATCAGGCAGCCGAAGCACGTTTTTCTGCACCTTCCTTTTCTCCGTACCCTGGATCGCGAAAATCTGCTGTCGGGCTATGCCGAAATGCTGAAGGCAGGATTGATTGCTGACCCGGAGCTCTGGCAGGATTTGAAAAATTTCGATTTCGATAATTACTCTGAAGAAGAACTGGGCCGGTTAATCTGGAGATCGGTGAAGATCAAAAAAGATATTGTGGATGCCGACCCTGAGGAACATGGCATCCGAAAATCCCTCAATTTCGGACATACCATCGGTCATGCCCTCGAGAGCGAATCCCTGCACGCCGGTCATCCCCTTGCACATGGCTATGCCGTTGCTTACGGGATGCTCGTGGAAGCCGTCCTGTCGCAGAAAAAACTTGGACTTCCATCCGAATCGGTCATCGAAATCCGCGATACGATCACCCGTCTGTATGGAAATACACCCAATACCATCAGAAAGACGGATGTGTTGATCGAATGGATGAAATTCGATAAAAAGAACCGCGACAACCGGATCAATTTTTCATTACTCGAAGAGATCGGCAAATGCCGGGTGAATGTGGAGGCGACGGAGGAGGAGATAAGGGAGGCGATGCAAAACTCAGTGTAGCGTGAGGGGGCCCCGGCTCTAAAAGTACCTCCCCCTGCCCCCTCCTTATGAAGGAGGGGATGGGAGCACCTGCCCGTTTTAGTACGAAAGGAAAGCAAAAGTTCTAAGCCCCTCCCTTCATAAGGGAGGGGTTGGGGAGGGTACTTCGGGGACAGGGGGAGGTACTTTTGGCAGGCGGAGATCCACTACCTTTTCTTTTTGAAGAACGCCGTCAGCAGTGCGCTGCATTCGGACTCCAGTACCCCGCCGGTGACGGTTGTTTTGGGATGCAAAATGGTTCCGCCATTTTGCCGGAAGCCTCGTTTGGGATCGGAGGCTCCGTAAACAATTCTTCCGATCTGGGTCCAGAAGGTGGCCCCTGCGCACATGATGCAGGGTTCTAAAGTTACATATAAAGTACAATCATCCAGATATTTGCTGTCGAGCGTATTGGCTGCGGCGGTCAGGGCCTGCATCTCGGCGTGGGCAGTCACGTCATGAAGGGTTTCGGTAAGGTTATGAGCCCGGGCAACAATACGCGTACCGGCAACGACTACTGCACCTACCGGTATCTCATCCCGGTCCGCAGCCTTCCGTGCCTCGGCCAGAGCTTGCTTCATATAGTAGTTGTCGTCCATTTACTCAGTTGTCAGTTGTCAGTTGTCGGTTATCAGGTATCAGGGTACCTCCTCACGTCCTTAACGTCCTCACTCCCTCACGTCAATCCGTATACCGAGCTCCTTCAGCTGCTCATCGTCGATTATGCTGGGACTGTCCTGCATCACGTCACGGCCCTGATTGTTTTTCGGGAAGGCGATCACGTCGCGGATGGAACTGAGACCTGCGAAGAGGGATGCCCAACGGTCGAAGCCGAAAGCGATGCCGCCATGCGGTGGAGCGCCGTATTTGAAAGCGTTCATCAGGAAGCCGAAACGATATTGAGCCTGTTCATCGGTAAATCCGAGTACTTCAAACATCTTCTTCTGGAGTCCGGAATCGTGGATACGGATCGATCCCCCGCCGATCTCGATACCATTAATCACTAAATCATAGGCGTTTGCGTGAACTTTGCCCGGATCAAAGTCCAGCATCGGGATGTCTTCGGGTTTCGGGGCAGTGAAAGGATGGTGCATGGCATAGAAACGTTTGGTTTCCTCATCCCATTTCACAAGCGGAAAGTCAACCACCCAGAGGGGTACGTACTTATTTTTATCCATCAGGTTAAGCTGACGTCCCATCTCGAGGCGCAGCTCACCAAGGGCTTTGAGTGTCTTGTCGCGTTTTCCGGCCAGGATCAGCAAAAGGTCGCCGGCTTTGGCGCCGGTAACCTCTGCCCATCCCTGCAGTGCGGCTGCATCGAAGAACTTATCGACCGACGACTTAATCGTGCCGTCAGTGTTATATTTTACATAGATTAGACCTTTTGCTCCAATCTGCGGTTTCTTTACGAATTCGGTTAACTCATCCAGCTGCTTTCTGGAGTATTCAGAGCACCCGGTGGCGACGATACCGCCAATGTACTCCGCTTCATCGAATACGGGAAAAGAGTGACGAGTGACAAGTGACGAGTGACCAGTGAAGAGTGACGAGTGAAGAGTGACGAGTGACGAGAGGTTGGTGATTTTCATGCCGAAGCGGAGTTCCGGTTTATCACTTCCGTATTCGCTCATAGCTTGCTCATAGGGCATCCTGGTAAAATTTCCTGGGAACTCAACATCCAATACCTCTTTAAAAAGATGTTTCGCGAGCCCTTCGAAGGTGTTGAGGATATCATCCTGTTCCACGAAAGCCATTTCGCAATCGATCTGGGTGAACTCCGGCTGCCTGTCGGCGCGGAGGTCTTCGTCGCGGAAACACTTGACGATCTGCATATACCGGTCGTAACCCGATACCATCAGGAGCTGCTTGAACATCTGGGGTGATTGGGGAAGGGCATAGAACTGTCCCTGGTTCATCCGGCTGGGTACAACGAAGTCGCGGGCTCCTTCGGGTGTGGATTTGATCATCACCGGGGTTTCTACCTCGATGAATCCCTGGAGGTCGAGATAGTGCCGTACGGATTGTGCCATGCGGTGGCGCAGCATCAGGTTCCGCTGCAGCGGGGCACGCCTCATGTCGAGATAACGGTATTTCATACGGAGTTCATCGCCGCCATCGGAATTTTCTTCGATAGTAAATGGAGGTGTTTCGGCTGGATTTAATATATGGAGGGTATCGACGAAGATTTCGATATCGCCGGTTGGTATATTCGGGTTTTTATTGCTCCGTTCAGCAACCAACCCGGTTGCACGGATAACAAATTCGCGACCGAGTTCCCGGGCCAGTTTGCATTGGCCGGCGTCGGTTTCCATGTTGAAAACCAGTTGGGTGATGCCGTACCGATCGCGCAGGTCAACGAACGTCATTCCGCCAAAATCTCGGGTTTTCTGCACCCAGCCCGCCAGGGTTATCACTTTGCCGGCATCGCTGATCCTGAGTTCGCCGCAGGTATGTGTTCTGTACATAATAAGATAAAATTTCAGACCGTAAAGGTAACGAAAATGTACATCGTAGGGGATGAACCTTGGGCCATTTTCAGTTGTCAGTTGTCAGTTATCCGTCGCCCACCGGGTTGGGGAGGCTATCGGCTTAGTCCGGATTACTATGAGTTCTGGCAGGGGAGGGATGATCGGTTGCACGACAGGATTATTTACCGGCATACCGAATCGTATTGGAGAATTTCACGGCTTGCCCCATAAGGAGAGGCACGCAGGAGCTCTTCATTAATAGCAAGCTGAACCGATAACCAAAACAAACACAACAAACACAACTGCTTGAAATAGAAGACTCAGGGCTCAGGTGAAGGCGGTGCCAGCACCCCCATAAGGGTTGCCCCGGTGCAATCCATCACAAGAACCCGGACTAAATCTCCGGGTTTTTTGTTTTCTTTCGGGAAAACGATCACCTTGTTCTGAGGGTTCCGTCCAAATAATTGACTTTTAGATTTCTTTGAGGTTCCCTCGGCCAGAACATCAAAGGTTTTTCCGATATCCTCCCGGTTGCTGGCCAAACCGATTTCTCCCAGAAGGTCAATGATCTCCTGCAGCCTGACAGATTTAACATCTTCACCAACGTCATCCGGAAGGTGATCCGCTGCATAAGTTCCGGGCCGTTCGGAATATTTGAACATAAAGGCAAAATCAAACCTGACTTCTTTCATGAGGGACAGGGTATCCTGGTGGTCCTCCTCCGTTTCGGTTGAAAAACCGCAGAATACGTCTGTGGTGATCCCGCAATCCGGAATGATTTGCCGTATGGCCCGTATCCGGTTGAGATACCAGTCCCGGTCATATTTGCGGTTCATCAGTTTAAGGATACGGTTGCTGCCCGACTGAACCGGCAGATGAATATGCCTGCAGATATTGGCATTGCGGGCAATCACCTGAAGAGTCTCATCCGACATATCCTTCGGGTGAGATGTGGTAAACCGGATCCGCAAGCCAGGCACCGCTATCGCCACCTCTTCGAGCAATTTCGGGAAATCCCAATCAGCGGATTGTAGAGACGGATAATTATCCGTCTCTACGGTCTCCGATTGGAAACGGTAGGAATTCACATTTTGCCCCAGCAGCGTCAGCTCCTTATATCCCCTGACTTCCAGATCTCCGGCTTCATTCAGGATGTCGCGGGGATCGCGGCTCCGTTCGCGGCCGCGGGTATAAGGAACAATACAATAAGTGCAGAAATTATTGCATCCGCGGGTGATCGAAACAAAACCGGATATCCCATTGCTCTCGAGCCGGGTGGGGCAGATACCGGTGTAGGTTTCTTCCGTGCTCAGTTCCACATCAATCGCCTTGCCGCCGGATGACGATCTGGCCAGCAAATCGGGCAAGGTTCGGTACGAATCGGGCCCGGCAACCAGGTTGACACCGTGTTTGGTGATCAGGTTTTCCTTCACCCGTTCGGCCATACAGCCAAGGACTCCCAGTACAACATCCGGATTTGCCTTACGCAACTGGCGGAACACAGCCAGCCTTCCATAAACCCGGGTTTCTGCATTCTCACGAACCGAACAGGTGTTCACAAGCACCACATCGGCTGCATGCATGTCATCCACAACTTCATATCCGCTCTTCGCCAGGATGGATACAACCGTTTCACTGTCGGCCACATTCATTTGGCATCCATAGGTTTCTATATATACTTTGGGCATGATTGTCAGCGTTTTGATCGGCTGCAAAGATATAGGATAAATTAGTACATTTGCGTCGTTCCAACTCGATCAGTAAATTCAGGGGAAGATGAAATTATCGGGATTTATACTACTGATTATCTTGATTTTACCTATATCTCTCTTTGCACAGGAAGAGAAAGGCAAGGTGGCTGTTACCGATTCAGCTAACCTGATCATTAACCGGCTCGAATCCGGGACAATTGCAGGCAAGGTTAAGGTGATACAGGATCCGCGCCTTACCAGCATCCTTCGTAAACATTTCGAATTCAATAAAACCAGCAGCGTTCCGGGATGGAGAATTCTGATTTATAAAGGCCGCGAAATGTCGCGGGCCAATCAGCTGAAGGCAGAATTTGAAGAGGCTTTCAATCAGCTTTCCCTTCAGGTGAATGTGGAATATAATGAACCTGATTTCTCGACCCTGGTTGGCACATTCCGAACAAAAGAGGATGCATACCGTTATAAACAGATGCTGATTGTCCGGTTTCCCCAAGCCTATCTGGTACAAACGCGAATTACGCTGGATTGATCCATGAGCGACCCAATAAAACATGAATGCGGAATAGCCTATATCAGGCTTCTTAAGCCGATATCCTATTATCAGGAAAAATATGGCACCTGGAAATACGGACTGAATAAGCTTTACCTGTTGCTCGAAAAGCAGCATAACCGGGGCCAGGATGGCGCTGGTGTAGCCAACCTGAAACTCAATCTGGATCCGGGGAGTCCTTATATTTACCGGCAGCGCTCAAACCAGCGTGAACCGATCAGGGAGGTTTTTGAGGTGATTCATGAAAACATCGCGAAAGCTCTCGCCGAATGTCCTGGAAAAGAGATGGATCCTTTATTTGCCTATGAGAGCGTGCCTTATACCGGTGAAGTTTTTATCGGACACCTCCGGTATGGGACCTTCGGGCGGAATAATCTGGAAACGGTTCATCCGGTTATGCGGGCCAATAACTGGAAATCGCGGAGCCTGGTTCTCGCCGGAAATTTTAACCTCACCAATGTCGATGAATTATACCAGTCACTGCTTCAAATCGGGCAGCATCCGGTAAATTATTCGGATACGGTGACTATACTCGAGCGTGTGGGCCATTTTCTCGATGTTGAGGTCGAAACTTTGTATCGTAAATACAAAGCGGAAGGTTTAGAAAAATCACAAATTACCCCGCTGATCGCAGAAAATCTTGATCTATCGAAAATTCTGGCCCGGGCAAGCAAGAAGTGGGATGGCGGGTATGCCATTACCGGCATGACCGGTCAGGGTGATTCATTCATTATGCGCGACCCGTGGGGAATCCGGCCGGCATTCTGGTACCGCGATGAGGAAATCCTGGTGGCAGCATCAGAGCGCCCTGTTATCCAGACAGTCTTTAATGTTTCTTCTGACCTTATACAGGAAGTCAGCCCCGGGCATGCTATCATTGCCAAACGCAACGGCCTTATCAGTGATGTTGAGGTGAGAGATCCACAGGAAAGAAAATCCTGCTCATTTGAGAGGATCTATTTTTCCAGGGGATCTGATAAAACCATTTACCGGGAGAGAAAAATGCTCGGACGGTTATTGGTTCCTGAGATTCTGAACCAGGTGGATCACGATCTTGAGAATTCGGTATTCTCTTATATTCCGAATACGGCTGAGTCGGCCTTTTACGGGATGGTCGAAGGATTGCACGATCATGTCGCCCGCATGAACAAGGAGAAAATTCTTGCCGGGGTTACCCCGGATGAACTGGAACAACTGCTCCGGCTTCGTCCGAGGGTTGAGAAAATTGCCATCAAGGATGCAAAATTGCGAACCTTTATTACCCAGGACCAGGACCGCGACGACCTCGTCACTCACGTGTATGATATTACTTATGGAACAGTGAGCAAGGGCGTGGATAACCTGGTTGTGATCGATGATTCGATTGTGCGGGGAACTACGCTCAAGAAGAGTATCGTTAGGATTCTCGATCGTCTTGAGCCAAAGCGTATTGTTGTGGTTTCCTCCTCGCCACAGATCCGGTATCCCGATTGTTATGGGATCGACATGGCCAAGCTGGGCGATTTCATCGCTTTCAAAGCAGCCATTGAGCTATTGAATGACAGAGGATTATGGGAGATAGTCCATCAGGTTTACCGGAAATGCAAAGCCGATCAGGGTAAGCCTAAGGAGGAAATCTGCAATCATGTTAAAGAAATATATGCTCCTTTCTCATTCGAAGAGATTTCAGCTCGTATTGCTTCTATGATGCATTCCGAGAAGATAAATGCCGAAATCCGGATTATCTACCAGACCGTTGAAAATCTTCATTTGGCCTGCCCGAACGATCTGGGCGACTGGTATTTCACGGGCGACTATCCCACACCCGGTGGGAATAAGGTTGCTAACCAGTCCTTTATCAATTACTACGAAGGGAAAAACCAGAGGGGCTATTAAGCGAAGGATCAAGGTTTAGATTCGAATTGAGAATTCTGAATTCTGAAATTACAGATTCAAGTGGGCATCCTGTTAGAGGAAGCCTTAGTGGCAACCTTCCATACATGCACTATTCCCTGAATCTTGAACCTCAGAATTCAGAACTCTCAATTCGAATCTCTAAATTGTTACTTTATCCCTCTTTTGCGACTTTATTGTCCCCTTTTTAGCTTCCTCGCCTGCCGGAGTCCTTCGCGGAAGAGCTGAGGGTAACGGATACGTATATGACGCAGCGAAAATGGTCTGATGCGCAGCATGTCGCGGATATAGGAAACGAAATGCCGGTGGGTTTTTTCTTCGTAAATATCAGATATCGTGATCAGAATACCCGTTTCTTCGACCATTCCGAATTCATCGTTGATGGATGTTCCGAAAGTTTTCATGGTTGGCGACAGGCTCATGTAGGAGTTGATCAAAGGTGGAATCCGCAATCCAATTGATCGGATTTCTTTCGATAAAATCTTATAATCTTCTTCATAACTGCCGCTGTTGAAAACCTTCCCGACCTCAACCAGATCTTCTTTTTTCAGGAGTGGTTTCAGGGGAACAACCAGATTTTCGGGATCCGGAAAATATTTATTCAGGAAACTAAGGATCAGGTTCCGGCCATGGGGATCGTAATCCGGATACATGGTCACCTTGCCGAAATAGTACCGGGCCTGATCGTACAGGAGACAAAGGGCGCCTAACCCGTCCCAGAGATTATCGAGCGCATACATCCCTTTTCGCAGCAGGCGGGTCGACTGGTAAAGCGGTTGAACGAACGACCGGCCCAACTCGATGGTATAAGGCATATATTCCTTGAGGAATTTGGGCGTAAAATGGAAGAGGTGGGAGGTTGCCAGATGATGCTCTGCTTTCTCTGAGCAGTCGAGCCCGGTACAAACGAAATACCGGTAACCGCCAAGAATCTCCTTCTCTTTTGGATCCCATACAATCAATTGATAGTAAGGGTTTTCAGAGATGTCATAATGGTCGATGTCCACTGGATCCCCGGTACCTCCCCCGGCCTCGCGGAAAGAAATTTCACGTAACCGGCCGATTTCCTGCATCAGGTTCGGGCATTCATGAGCAGTAAAGGCAAATATCTGATTATGGCTATAATTCGTTTCACGCAAATATCTCTCAGGGGTTAATTCGGCCAGGAGTTTTTGCAGGCTGACACGGGGTGCGATCGGTTTCATGGGAATTTGTCTTCTGAGGGATAAAGTTAAACAATCAAAGGTTCCTGCCCATCTCGTACACCTGTTTTTTAACATCGGCAGCCCATTCTTCAGAGCTTTTGCTTGAGTTGAATGATCGCCATGGTATTGGCTTGCCGAATTTAATGATCAGGTGCATTCCTTTTTGTTTAAACATCTCATTTGGCAGGTAAAGCATTTCGATATTATACCTGATACCCAGGAATTTTCTGAGATTTGCCAGACGGTAAAAGAAACCGGAAACGCGGCCGCTGATAAAAACGGGAATCACATCGCGCTCATGCAGAAATGATTTCTTGACAAAGGTGCTCTTCCAGTCAACATCCTCAATTTTGAACCATCGCCGGCGGCTGACCAGGCCGGATGCAAAAAAGATGACCGGGTCGTTGCCTTCAAAAACCCGCCGCATCTCGGCTACATTATCCTTCGAATTTCCCCCGTGCTTATTAACTCCAATCATAAAACTGCGCAATGGCTTGATGTTCATCAGCAAGTCATTGGATACGCTTTTGGGATTTGCCTGTATATGTTCGTGTATAGCCTTCACCAGGCACAGCCCGTCGACACCGCCCAATGGGTGATTCGCCGCAAATATGAGCCTCGAATCTTTTGGAACGTTCTCTGCTCCACGAACTTCAACCTTAAGGTCCATGAATTCAATACACCGGCTGACGAATTCAATACCATCAGATCCCTCATTCTGCCTGAGGAATTCATTGATCTCGTCCTGGTGGACAATTTTCTTCAGATAACGAATCAGGAATTTTGGGATCCGCTTGAGCAGCTTGGCGTCTTTGGATGCAAAAACCTTCTCGATATCAATTGGTTGGATTTTGTTGTCGTTGGATTGGTCTGGCATAATCAGTCTAATCTTTAGCTGATATAAAGGTACGAATTAACCTCAATGACCAATGACCTGACCGGCTTTCGGGCAGGAGGGCCCAAAAAGTTATCAACATAGGATAAAAATTGGTGTCGAAAATTGGGGGAAAGTGGGAAGATGTGTTTATTTTTACGCAAAATCAATACGATTTATGTCTCGGTTCAAGGGCGATCATTATTGCAAGGTGGATTCAAAAGGCCGAATCCTGTTCCCGGCGAAGCTTAAAAAGCAGACACCGCCGGAGGCAGGTGAGGTTTTTGTAGGAAAGCTGAGCGCCTTTGAGAAAAGCCTTGTACTGTATCCCGAGAATGTGTGGAATCGACTGGTGGATAGGACCTTAAGAAAATTAAATCCTTACAATGCGAAACATGATCTTTTCCGGCGAGATTTTTTCAGGGACGTAGTCGAGCTGGAATTTGATACATCAGGCCGCATTTTATTGCCAAGGCGGTTCCTTGACATACTGAAGCTCATGCCCGGACAGGGTGGTGACGTGGTTCTGGCCGGACAAGGTGACCGGGTGGAGCTGATGTCAAAAGCCCAGTATCTCGCAACTGAGCTGAATAGCGATGACCGAAAGTCCCTGGGTCAAGAAGTAATGGGAGATTTTACGTGGGATGATCAAGACTAATGGTTGCAATCGATTACCACATACCTGTACTACTTCCAGAGAGCGTATCAGGACTGGCTATTAGGCCTGATGGGATCTATTTGGATCTTACCTATGGCGGTGGCGGACACTCCCGCGAAATCCTCAAACAAATCCGGAACGGAAAACTGATCGCCTTTGATCAGGACCCGGCAGTAAAAGAAAGACTGATCAGCGATAAACGATTCGAATTCGTCCAACACAATTTTCGCTATTTCGCTAATTATCTGAAATATATGGGTTATGAGCAGGTCGATGGTATTCTGGCCGACCTGGGTGTTTCATCTGAACATCTGGATAATCCGGAACGGGGCTTTTCTTTCCGGTCTGATGCCGATCTCGATATGCGTATGAGCCCGGGGCTGAAACAAACGGCAGCCAATATCCTCCAGCAGTCGGACGAGCAGGAACTCAAGAGAATTTTCAGGGAATACGGTGAAGTGGATAATCCGCACCGGATTGCCCGGAAAATTGTTGAAACCCGCGAAATAAAACCAATTAAATCCACTTTTTCGCTGGCCGAATGCCTGCGCCCGCTCTTCCCGGCCAACCGGGAAAATAAAATGATGGCACCCGTTTTTCAGGCTTTGAGGATTGCCGTTAATCATGAAATCGAGAGCCTTCATGAAATGCTGGAACAGACTGCCAGCCATCTGAAACCAGGAGGACGGCTGGTGGTCATCAGCTATCATTCGATCGAAGACCGGCTGGTGAAAAACTATATCAAAGGAGGAAATCCCGAAGGTGTCATCCATACCGATCTGTTTGGCAATACAATGACCCCATTCAAACCCGTAAACAGGAAAGTGATCGTTCCGGGCCCGGAAGAAAATGAACGCAACAGCAGGGCAAGAAGTGCCCGTCTCAGAATAGCAGAAAGAACAGAATATCAGGCTAATGTTTAAAAGGAATAAAAAAACCAATAAGGAATTCATTCCTACACGGCAGGAGATTAAGGAATCGTCGAAGTTCTCCGTTAAGGACCTCCTGGGTGGCAATGTTTTGTCGAAGGAGGTGGTTATCCGCCAGATCCCCTTTCTGCTGTTCGTTACCACTGCCATCCTTTTATACATTTTCAATCAGTACCGGGGCGAAAATGTTATGCGCCAGATCATGTCGCTGGAGAAACGGGTTCGTGAAATGCGCGCCGAATCGGTATCGGCAGCTTTCGATCTCCAGGAACTGAGCAAGCAATCGGAGGTAACCCGCATGGTCACCGAACAGGGATTGCCTTTACTGGAAGCCAAAACACCTCCCTATAAAATTGTAATGGACGAATAAACCTGTGGAAATAAAAAAATCCATATTGTCCCGGCTTGGAGTGGTTTACGTCGTAACCTTCCTGGTTGCACTTGCCATTCTGGGACAGGTATTATATATCCAGATGGTGAGCGGCGAAACACTGAGAGCTGAGGCTGAATCAGTCAGCGAAACTCACCGGGTGATTTCGTCCAGCCGCGGCAACATCCTGGCTCGCGATGAGAGCGCACTGGCCAGCTCCCTGCCACGGTACGATGTGGCAATGGATCCAAATAGTTCGGGGATGGATCAAACCTTGTTAGATAAATACCTGCCTGACCTGGCTGCCGGTTTAAGCAGGATGTTCCCCGAAAAAACTGCTGCTCAGTACATTCAAATCATCCGGAAAGCCCAGAGCGAACGCAAACAATATGTTCTGCTTCATAAGGACGCTTCATTCGACGAAGCACGCATGATCCAAACGCTTCCATTATTTAACCTGGGTCAATACAAAGGCGGACTGATACTCAGCCCGGTCAGCAAACGTGAAAAGCCCTACCAGTTGCTCGCCAGCAGAACCATCGGGTATGTTAGCGAGGGCGAAACGGTGGTGGGTATCGAAGGTTCGTTTGACTATTTTCTGAAAGGCACCGATGGCAGACGATTGGAACAACGACTTGGCGGTGGCACCTGGATGCCCCTCAATACCGAAAATGAGATCGAACCGGTTGACGGCCTCGATGTCGTCACTACCATAGATGTGAATTATCAGGATGTCGCCGAAACAGCCCTGCATGATTGCCTGGTAACCTATAAAGCAGAGTATGGCTGCGCTGTCCTTATGGAAGTGAGTACCGGTGAAATTTTGGCCATGGCCAATCTTGGACTGGCTGACGACGGAAACTACTATGAGATAAAGAATTACGCCATAAATGAATGTCTCGAACCGGGATCAACCTTCAAGGTCCCTGCCATCATGGCCGCACTCGAAGATGGATATGTTAAGCCGACAGATACTATCCAGACCTATGGCGGTAAGTTTTCGCTTCATAATCAACCCATTACGGATGCACATACCGGTGGTTTCGGGTTGCTTACCGTTCAACAGGTCGTCGAAAAATCATCTAACATCGGGATGGCCAGGATCATTGAAAAATACTATGGTTCAAACCCGGAGCATTTCCTGGAACGGATATACGGAATGGGAATCAATAAGCCGCTGAACCTCGAAATCGAAGGGGGACAGGATCCGCGGATAAAAACCCCTGCAAGCAAGACCTGGTCGGCAGCAACGGTTCCCTGGATGGCTTTTGGGTACGAGGTGGAACTAACTCCCCTCCAGATACTGACCTTCTATAATGCCATTGCCAACAACGGAACAATGGTCAAACCAAGATTGGTGAAATGCCTTAAATCTCATAGTCAGATTGTAAAACCCTATAAGACAGAAGTGCTGAAATCTTCTATCTGCTCACGGGAAACACTGGCCATAGTGAAAAGTATGCTTGAGGGTGCAGTTACCGATGGTACAGCCAAAAACCTGAAGAATGACCTTTATCCGATTGCCGGGAAAACAGGTACTGCTGTAATTTCCCAGGGAGCGAAAGGATACAAGAATGACGCCGGCAGAAAAGATTACCGGGCTTCATTTGTCGGCTATTTTCCGGCCGATAATCCTAGGTACAGCTGTATTGTGGTTGTTTCAAGGCCAACAGGTCCGTCCTATTACGGGGCCGTTGTTTCCGGATCAGTATTTAAAGCGATATCCGATAAGGTATTTGCCACGAACCTTGAAATGCAGAAAAATCTCACGGCCTCAAAAGATACTTCGCTGGAAAGGATCCCGGTGGTTTCTCCCGGCGACTGGTCAGATGCCAGCAAATTGCTGAAAAACCTGAATATTCCGGTCAGTGGCGGAAAGCCGGCTGATACATGGGCTCAAGTCGTCCGCGATGGAGACAGGCTGCATGCAGAACCGGTTAATCAGAATGACTCCCTATTGCCAAGCTTTATAGGAATGGGCCTCAAAGATGTGCTTCCTGTCCTGGAAAACATGGGCTACAAGGTTAAAATCAAAGGATCAGGAAGGATCATCTCGCAATCACCGCCAGCGGGAACATCACGCGATTCGGTGGGTATCATTGAATTTCAACTCACTGCCCTATGAAAAAGCTCAGTGAACTCATCGGAAATATCAGGATAGTTGAACTCATCGGAGACCCGGAAGTCATGATCACCGGACTCACCCTTAATTCAAAGGAAGTGGCCCCCGGAATGCTGTTTGCAGCAATCAGGGGAACCCACACCGATGGACACAGCTATATTGCACAGGCTATTGAGAAAGGTGCCGCAGCAATCCTGTGTGAGCAATTACCCTCATTTGAAACAGGCAAAACCCTCATTGTCCGGGTGGAAAATGCGGGTCAATCGATCGGACTGCTGGCTTCGGCCTATTATGATTATCCATCGGAATCGCTTAAAGTAGTGGGCGTTACCGGAACAAATGGTAAAACAACGATTGCAACTCTCCTGTATAAATTGTTTGAAAACCTGGGCTATCCATCAGGACTCATATCCACCATTCGTGTTTGTGTACATCTTGATTCAACGGATGCCACGCATACTACCCCTGATGCCATAACTTTCCAGCGCCATCTGGCCGATATGGTAAAGGCCGGGTGCCACCATGTTTTCGTGGAAGTTTCCTCTCATGCCATGGATCAGCATCGGGTTGAGGGAGTCAGATTTGCCGGCGGTATTTTTACCAATCTTACCCGTGATCATCTGGATTATCATATTGATTTTCAGTCTTATCTGAAAGCTAAGAAATCTTTTTTCGATCAGCTTGGTACCCATGCATTTGCACTCACAAATTCCGAGGACCGGAATGGCATGGTGATGTTTCAGAATTGTACAGCCCGTAAGTATTCTTACACAACCAGGGGCTCTGCAGATTTTGAGGGACGGATGATTGAGCAGCATATTGACGGAATACTTGTTTCCTTCGACTCTAAAGAGGTTTGGATACGGTTCATCGGACGGTACAATGTATCCAATCTGCTGGCTGTATACAGTGCAGCCAGGTTGCTCGGGCAGGATCAAACCGATATCCTGACCCAGCTGAGCCGGTTGGAACCCGTTGAAGGCAGGCTTGAAACCGTTCTCCTGGGTAATGAAAGAATCGGAATCGTGGATTATGCACATACCCCTGATGCCCTGGAAAATGTATTGACCACTCTGGTGGACCTGAAAAAGGAGGATACCCGGATTATCACCGTATTCGGAGCAGGCGGCGACCGCGACCGCGGGAAACGGCCGATGATGGCTGAGGTTGTCTGCCGTTTGAGCGATCAGGTTATCATTACTTCGGATAACCCGAGAACAGAAGACCCGGAGAAAATCCTCGACGATGTCCGGAAGGGTATTCCGGCAGGGACTGAAGCCCGGGTGCTGAGTATTACCAACCGCCATGAGGCCATAAAAACCGCCGTTGCCCTCGCACGCAAAGGTGATATTGTCCTGTTGGCGGGTAAAGGCCATGAAACCTACCAGGAAATCAATGGGGTGAAGCACCACTTTGATGACCGCGAAGAGCTCGAACGTCTGAGTACGAACGACACCAAACCTCTAACCTCTAACCTCTAACCTCTAACCTATGTTCTACTTCCTCGGTACGTGGCTTGATCGGTTTAATCTCTCCGGAGCGGGTTTGTTCCAGTACATCTCGTTTCGGTCGGCCATGGCGCTAATTACCGCATTGATCGTATCGATGCTGTTCGGGAAGCGGATCATCAATTACCTCAAGGCTAAACAGGTGGGTGAGTCGGTGCGGGATCTGGGTCTCGGTGGACAGATGCAAAAGACCGGCACCCCCACCATGGGAGGAATCATCATTCTGGCAGCGATACTGTTACCAACCTTGCTCTTCGCAAAATTGAATAACATCTATATCATCCTGATGCTTTTAACGACAACATGGCTGGGGTTGATAGGCTTTCTGGATGATTATATCAAAGTATTTAAAAAAAATAAGGCAGGATTAGCTGCCCGGTTCAAGATTGTAGGCCAGGTGAGCCTGGGTTTGATTGTTGGCCTGACCATGTTCTTTCAGAAAGACGTTGTGGTGGGTGATAAAATCCCGGTTAAAACAGCAGATGTTACTGTTAATGATAGCGTTGTAGGTTTAGAAAATCAGGATGGACCGACTTATAAGTATGTTGAAAGCAGGGGACCCACCACCACCATTCCATTTGTTAAAAACAATGAATTTAATTACCAGTGGCTGGTAGGCTGGATGGGTGAAAAGGGTATCCGATGGACTTGGTTAGTATTTGTTATAGCGGTCATCCTGATATTGACATTCATCAGCAACGGGGCCAACATCACCGACGGGCTCGATGGCCTTGCGACAGGCTCCTCGGCCATCATCGGGGCTACGTTGGGCATATTGGCCTATGTATCGGGTAACTACCAATGGGCCCACTATTTTAATATTATGTACATCCCGTATTCGGGCGAACTCGCCGTGTTTGTATCGGCCTTTATCGGAGCCACCGTAGGATTCCTGTGGTACAATTCATACCCTGCCCAGGTTTTTATGGGAGATACCGGAAGCCTTGCCCTTGGGGGGATTATTGCTGTTTTTGCGGTACTCATCCGGAAAGAACTTTTTATTCCAATCCTCTGCGGGGTGTTCCTGGTCGAGAATGTTTCCGTGATGATGCAGGTCGGCTGGTTCAAGTATACACGCAAACGCTTTGGAGCAGGCAGGAGAATTTTCCTGATGGCTCCGCTGCATCATCATTTTCAGAAGAAGGGTTATGCCGAGCCTAAGATTGTTATACGATTCCTGATTATCGGCCTCCTGCTCGCAGTAATCACAGTAGTAACCCTAAAAATCAGATAGCATTGGCAGAGAAGATCGTCATATTGGGAGCTGGTGAAAGCGGGGTGGGATCAGCAATCCTGGCCCGAAAGGCAGGATTTTCTGTGCTGGTGTCAGATGCCGGAAAGATCAAACCTGATTACAAACAGACTTTGCTGGATATGGATTTCGAATTGGAGGAAGGCGGTCATACCGAAGCCCGGATTTTGGAAGCCAATACAGTGATCAAGAGCCCGGGTATTCCCGACAAAGCACCGCTGATCAAGTTGTTGCATGAAAAAGGAATACCGGTTATCTCAGAAATGGAATTTGCGGCCAGGTATTCACGTGCTAAACATATCTGCATAACCGGCACTAACGGAAAAACCACCACCACATTGATGACCTACCACATCCTGAAAGAGGCAGGTCTTAATGTCGGATTGGCCGGCAACATTGGCCAAAGCTTTGCCCGCCAGGTGGCTGAGCAGGATTTTGATTTTTATGTTCTCGAGGTTTCGAGTTTTCAACTCGACGGGATGTATGATTTCCGGGCGGATATCGCTATCCTGATGAATATTACACCGGATCATCTCGACAGGTACGAGTATAACTTCCGGAATTATGTCGATAGTAAATTCCGGATTATCCGGAATATGAGGACTGAGGATCATTTTATCTTTTGCGGTGATGACCCGGTTATCCGGGAGGAAATTGCCAAACGGGAGATTCTGCCTCAGAAATTACCCTTTGGATTCGATCAGATCTATGTCCCGGGCGCCTGGGTGGAAGGCGATGAACTAAACATTGTCATTAATAATAATCCTTTCAATATGTCAATATTTGATCTTTCACTGCAAGGAAAGCACAACGCGTACAATTCCATGGCATCCGGAATTGCATCGCGCGTGCTTGACATCCGAAAAGAAGCAATCCGTGAATGCCTGACCGACTTTCAGGGAGTGGAGCATCGCCTTGAATCGGTTATCAAGGTACACGGCATTGAATTCATCAATGATTCAAAGGCAACCAATGTGAATTCCACCTGGTATGCAATGGAATCGATGAAAGGCAAGGTCGTCTGGATTGTTGGGGGGATTGATAAGGGTAACGACTATTCGATACTCCATCCGCTGGTCCGCGAAAAGGTTAAATCCATCGTTTGTCTGGGCAAAGACAATTCCAAAATCCACCAATCGTTCGATGATCTGATCGATACCGTGGTTGATACGGATAATATGGAGGAGGCCGTTCGCACTGCTTATTACCTGGCCGAAGAGGGAAATATTGTGCTGTTTTCGCCTTGCTGCGCCAGTTTTGATCTTTTTGAAAATTATGAAGATCGCGGACGACAATTTAAAAACGCCGTTCGTAACCTCTGATTCATCAACCCTAAATCATTAATCATACATGCGCAACATTTTGCAACTGTTTAAAGGCGATCGCGTGATCTGGGTGCTCATGGTATTCCTGACTATTTATTCAGGTATAGCGGTGGCCAGTTCGGTTGCAGCCCTGGCTTATCGCGACGGCGGGAATGTTACCATGCATATTGTCCGGCATGTTGGTTTCCTGGTTGTAGGTTGGTTTATAATTTATATAATTCATAAAGTTCCATATAAACATTACAGCAGTTTAGCCAATTTGATTTTGGCGATTGCTGTTATCCTCCTGATTTATACGCTTGCTTTCGGCGTACATCTGAATGAAGCAACACGGTCGGTGAGAATTCCCGGTACCGGCTTAACTTTTCAAAGCTCTGATTTTGCGAAAATAGCCCTGATTATTTTTGTGGCACGCTTTCTCAGTCGGAACCAGACAGAAATACAGGATTTTAAGAAAGGATTTTTGCCTGTTTTGCTGGTCATTGGCCTGGTTTGCGCCTTAATCCTGCCTGAGAATTTTTCTACCGCCTTTATTTTGTTCGCTACCAGCCTGGTTTTACTGTTTATCGGCCGGGTGAAGGTTAAATATCTTTTAGGCCTGGTGGGAGCAGGTATCCTGCTTCTTGCGATTTTCGTCATCATCGGAAAGGCTACCGGTGCCAGTATCCGCGAGGAGACCTGGCAAAACCGTATAGAACAGCATTTCTCAAAGGATTCTAATCCCGAGGAAAAGTTTCAGTCGGATAAAGCCAAAATTGCTATTGCCAACGGAGGAATGTTCGGGAAATTCGCTGGCCACAGTACTCAGCGCCGTTCCCTTCCTCAGGCATATTCTGATTTTATTTTCGCGATAGTCATTGAAGAATACGGTTTCCTTTTCGGGGCTCTTCCCCTGGTGTTTATCTACCTGATCTTACTGTACCGGGCGGGAGTGATCGTCAGAAAATGCGACCGCACATTCCCTGCTTTTCTGGTAATAGGATTGATGATAGGCCTGGTGATGCAGGCAATGATCAATATGGGGGTGTCGTCAGGATTGCTGCCTGTAACCGGCCAGCCGTTGCCCTGGGTCAGCCGCGGAGGTACTTCGATCCTCTTTACGGCCCTTTCGATGGGAATTATCCTTGGTGTCAGCAGATCTATAGATGAGGAGGCTTCAGTTGAAGAAAAATAGACCATATCGGATCATCCTGAGCGGCGGAGGCACCGGCGGGCATATTTTTCCCGCTATTGCAATTGCCAATGAACTAAGGGCGCTTGATCCTTCGGTGGAGATTCTTTTTGTGGGCGCATTAGGCAAAATGGAGATGGATAAGGTTCCCCGTGCAGGATATAAAATCATCGGGTTGCCGGTATCGGCCTTCCACCGGAGATTGTCGGTCAAAAACCTGATTTTCCCTTTCCGCTTGCTGGCGAGCATGATTAAAGCAGCAAGGTTAATCAGGGAATTTAAACCCGATCTGGTCATCGGTACCGGGGGGTTTGCGAGCGGTCCGGTTTTACGTGTGGCAGCGAGGAAAAACATCTCCACCCTGATTCAGGAGCAGAACTCATTTCCGGGAATAACAAACCGGTTGCTTGCACAAAAGGTTGGCCGGATATGCGTTGCCTACCCCGGGATGGATCGCTATTTCCCGTCGGAGAAAATTGTGCTGACCGGAAATCCGGTTCGCACAGATCTCCGGATCCCGGAAAGCCGGATGCATGAAGTACGAACCTATTTCAACATAAACAGCAACCTGCCCGTGATCCTGATATTCGGCGGAAGTCAGGGTGCCAGGACAATTAACCATAGCCTTCTCTCACATATCGACAAACTGGCCCATTCTCCCGTTGAGATCATTTGGCAAACGGGCACAGCCTTTTTCAATACGGCCAAAGGAGCCGCTGAAGCTTGTGGTACCGGAAATATCAGGGTTTTAGAGTTTATTCATGAGATGAATTTCGCTTATGCTATTGCCAGTCTGGTGGTCTGCCGTTCGGGGGCGATTACTTTATCGGAGCTGGCTTTGCTCGGTAAACCGGCCATCCTGATCCCTCTACCCAGTGCCGCAGAAAATCACCAGGCAAAAAATGCCCGGGCATACGTGGATGCCGGTGCAGCAATGCTGATTACTGATAATGAGGCTCCTGATCAGCTTGTTGATAACATGCTCGCACTCGTTACCGATCTGACCCGGCTCACTTCTATGTCCAACCAAATGATCCGGTTTGCCAAACCCAACGCCGTTAATGAAATCGCCACTCAAGCCCTTAACCTCCTAACCTCTTAACCTCCTAACCTCTTAACCTCTTAACCTCTTAACCTCTTAACCTTTATGTTACTGGATCGCATACAACGTGTTTATTTCCTCGGAATCGGGGGCATCGGAATGAGCTCCCTGGCGCGGTTCTTCCGCAGTCGCGGTATTGCTGTTGCCGGATACGACCGGACTCAAACACCTTTAACGCTGGCGCTCGAATCCGAAGGCATCAATATACATTATGAAGACAATCCGGAACAGGTCCCGTTTGCCATTCAGAAGCATCCGTCGGAACCGGAGACGCTGATCATATACACTCCGGCGATCCCAAAGGATATGCTGGAGCTGAACTATTTTATTGACAACGGATATCTGCTCCATAAAAGATCTGAAATACTGGGACTGATCACACGAAACTACGATAGCCTCGCCGTTGCCGGAACACACGGGAAGTCAACTGTCACAGCCATGATTGCTCAGATCCTGATTGAATCGGGTGAGGGTTGCACTGCTTTTCTGGGTGCAATCAGCAAGAGCATAAACAGCAATCTGGTGCTTTCTGATCTGTCGCGATGGGCGGTTGTTGAGGCCGATGAGTTCGACCGGTCGTTCCTGCAGCTCGATCCCTTTATGGCCTGCATAACGTCGATGGATCCCGATCACCTGGATATTTATGGGGATTATGAGACTCTTGTAATAGGATTTACGGATTTCGTAAACCGGGTAAAACCGCAATCAAAACTGCTGATTAAGCAAGGATTGCACCTTCAGCCTGATTCTGCACGGAAGCAGAAAGTATTGACTTATAGTCTGGATAGCGTGGATTCTGATTATTATGCCCGGAATATCCGGCAGGTTGAACTGGGTTACAGTTTCGACCTGGTAACCCCTGACGGAACTGTTAAAGATTTACTCACCCGTATACCGGGTATTACAAACGTTGAAAATGCGGTGGCTGCCGCGGCTCTCACCCAGATGGCCGGAATCAGTGAGGATGGAATTCGTAAAGGAATTGAGGCATTTGCAGGACTGGTGAGAAGGTTCGATGTCAGGTTCAACAAGGGCGGAGTCGTTTACATCGACGATTACGCTCATCATCCAAATGAAATAAATGCATTGATCCGCTCCATACGGCTACTCTTTCCCGATCGTAAAATAACCGGGATATTCCAGCCGCACTTATATTCACGAACACGCGATTTTGCCGGCGGATTTGCTGAATCACTTGGAAAACTGGATGAACTGATCCTGCTCGACCTTTACCCGGCCCGCGAAAAGCCTATCCCAGGTGTTGATTCGAAAATGATATTCGACCGGGTAGAGCTGAATGCTAAGCAGTTATGCGCTAAAGGGGATCTGATTAAAACTCTTGAATCGTACCAGCCTGAGATCCTGTTAACCATCGGTGCAGGTGATATCGACCAACTTTGCGATCCCATCATTAAATACCTGGAAGAGCATGTGGCGTAAGGTGTTAAATATTGCTTCATGGGTTATACTGGCCACCTATCTGGGTGTCAGTCTTTGGTTTACTGAACAACGGATGAGTCAGCTAACCTTCCATGGGGTGATAGTAAACATAGCCGACAGCCTCGAAAGCCATTTTATTTCTCCTGCTGAAGTAACAGGGATTCTGGCAAAACAGGGGATCCGGACCACCGGCAATAAACTGGACGACCTGAATCGCGACCAGGTAAAAAATACGATAAAAATGCTATCGGGGGTTAAAGATGCAAGGGTTTACAGCACCCCCGATGGAACACTCTATATCCAGGTTTGGCAGAGGACACCGGTCATGAGGTTTATCAGTCCGTTAACCTCATTTTATATCGACTCTGACGGTAGAGAGATGGCCTTATCTGAAAATTACTCCGCCCGGGTTTTGATGGTCACAGGATCGGGTGATAAGAAATTTCTGAAAGACAGTTTGTTTCAGGTTGTTAAAACGATCCGTGATCAGGCTTTTTTCGATGCCCTGATCGAGGAGATAACCATTAATCCCGATCATACTCTCGAGATCATCCCGAGAGTAGGAGATCAGCGGATATTTTTCGGAGATGCAGGAAACTATGAGTGGAAACTGACAAAGTTGAAAGTTTTTTATGAAAAGGGACTGCCGAATGTGGGCTGGGATCGCTATTCGAGGATCGATCTGAGATACAGTAACCAGGTGGTGGCGCGGAAGTGGAGCCAGGAAGAACGGCAAATCAGGGACTCGGTAAGGGCTGCAATGGATACTGTGGCTATTCAGAAACCGCAAAAGAAAGGTTGAAAAGAAAATATGGCAAAAAAGGAGTTTATATCAGCGATTGACATTGGAACGACAAAGATCGTTGCCTTGATCGCACGCAAAACCGAGGATGGCAAGTTCGAGATCCTGGGGTTGGGCAATGCACCATCGAGCGGTGTAAAACGAGGTGTTGTCGTTCATATCGATGAAACGGTAAGCGCTATAGAGCTGGCAAAACAGCAGGCCGAGGAACAGGCAGGCTACCGGATGGGTGAAGTATACGTGGGCATTGCAGGCCAGCATATTAAGAGCATGAAGAACCGCAACTCCAAATATCTTGATAACGAGGAAATTACCCAGGAGGATGTAAGCTATCTGCATGACCAGATGGCTCGCACTCCCCTGGAACCGGGCGAAGAGATTCTTCATGTGATCCCGCAAAGTTATATCGTTGATTCTGAGACCGATGTAAGTAAACCGGTGGGGATGTCAGGAAGGATGCTGGAAGCCAATTTTCATCTGGTTATCGGGAAAGTAGCCTCAGCCCGGAATATTTCAAAATGTATTGAACGGGTTGAGCTGAAGGTTAAAAAGATGATCCTTGAACCTTTAGCTTCGGCCACTGCCGTACTGACCGCCGATGAACGTGAAGCGGGAGTGGTGCTGGTAGATATCGGAGGCGGAACCACTGATGTGGCTGTCTACTATAACGATGTTGTGAGGCACACTGCCGTTATTCCTTTTGGCGGCAATGTGATCACCAATGATATAAAGGAAGGATGTTCAATCCTGCTGCGGCAGGCCGAATCGCTTAAGATCCAGTTTGGTTCAGCCATGGGAGATACCGCTGCCGGCGATAAGGTAGTGACCATCCCAGGTATCAGCGGCAGGGATGCCCGCGAAATCTCTTTCAAAAACCTGGCCTATATCATTCAGGCCCGCATGGAGGAGATACTGGATGCTGTGAGCTATGAAATTGAGAATTCAGGCTATGCCGAAAAGGTAAGTGCCGGAATTGTAATTACCGGTGGAGGTGCCATGCTGAAAGGATTACCCCAGTTGATCAAATTTAAAACAGGATATGATGTGCGCGTAGGCTATCCTAATCAGTTCCTGGTTCCCGAATCGGATGAGAAAATCACCCATCCCCAGTATGCCACCGGCATCGGGCTTATTGTTGAAGGCTCCTTCGGCGGCGCAACTGCCGCATCACGTCAGGGTTTTTCTTTCCGGAGAAAACCGCAAAACAGCGGCCTGAAGAACAAGATTCAAAAAGGATGGCTAAGTTTTTTCAATGATGATAATAATCGGTTTTAACCAATAAATCTCACCACATGTTTGAGGATGTTTATCAATTCGAAATGTCCCGGGAATCTAAATCGATCATAAAGGTGATCGGGGTAGGAGGCGGCGGAAGCAACGCCGTTAATCATATGTATCAACAGGGAATCCGGGGAGTTGAATTTGTGATTTGCAACACCGACAATCAGGCTTTGCAAACAAGTCCGATTCCCAATAAGGTACAATTGGGCAAAACACTCACCTACGGTCGGGGAGCCGGTAATGAACCGGAAAAAGGCCGCGATTCGGCTCTGGAAAATATCGATGATATCCGGAGATTGCTCGGTGATAACACCAAGATGGTGTTCCTGACCGCCGGCATGGGCGGTGGAACCGGAACCGGCGCTGCTCCCGTAATCGCCGAAGCAGCTACCGAACTGGGTATCCTCACCGTTGGCATCGTTACCCTGCCTTTCTCGTTTGAAGGACAGAAGCGGTGGACTCAGGCGGTGGAAGGGATCCGTAATCTGAAGGATTACGTTGATGCCCTGCTGGTCATTCATAACGACCGTCTCCGGGATATTTATGGCGATCAGAAACTTTCGGTAGCCTTTGGCTATGCCGATAATGTGCTGGCAATGGCAGCCAAGGGAATTGCTGAGATCATCACGGTTCACGGATATGTTAATGTAGACTTTGCGGATGTGCGCACCGTTATGGAACGAAGCGGTGTGGCCATCATGGGATCAGGTATTGCCGAAGGGGAAAACAGGGCTTATGAAGCGATCAGCAAAGCGCTGATATCTCCGCTCCTGAACAACAATAACCTTAAAGGTGCACGGAATATCCTGCTGAATATCACATCAGGAAAGCAGGAAGTTCTGATGGATGAGATTACCGAAATCATGGATTTCATCCAGCACTGCACGCAGATACAATCGGATATCATCTGGGGAAATACGTATGATGAGTCACTCGGGAATGCCCTGAGTGTAACCATTGTAGCTACAGGTCTGGAATCAGAGATCGGTTTGGGAGAACTGAAATCTGACTTTGTACATAAAAACTATCCGCTGCGGCCGGAAAGTGAATATCATCATCTTCCTAAAGACCTTTTCGGGCCTATGCAGACCCCTGACCAGGTACCGCTGGAGGTAGATGGTGTGACCAGGGACGAGAACAATCAGGAGATGGTGGCTGAAGAAGCTACCGGTAAGCGAACCAAAAGGGAAAAAACCAGGCGCCCGGCCCGTCAGGGTGCAATCAGCAAGTTGATGGAATCCTTGTTTGACGATAAGGATGATAAATTAGTATAGGCTTAAAATCAGTAATATTTAACAACATGTTTGACGATCTGGTCGATTTCAACCTGCCTTTCAACGCAAATCCCATTATTTCCGTAATCGGTGTGGGTGGAGGCGGGTGCAACGCCGTTAACCGTATGTACCTTGAAGGGATCAAGGATGTCGATTTCATTGTGGCCAATACCGATTCACAAGCCCTGAATGCCAGTCCGGTTGAGAAAAAAATCCAGCTGGGTGTTACCCTAACCGAAGGCCGTGGGGCGGGGAAAAGATCCGATGTCGGGGAACAGGCAGCCATCGAGAGTATCAATGAGATAACCGACATCCTGCAAGGTCAAACCCGGATGGTGTTTATTGTTGCCGGAATGGGGAAGGGCACCGGAACCGGAGCAGCACCGGTGATCGCCAGGGCATGCAGGGATCTGAATATCCTGACTGTTGGCGTCATTACGCTGCCATTTACCATTGAGGGGCCATCACGCCAATTGCAGGCATTACAGGGAATTAATCGTCTGAAGGACGATGTGGATGCCCTGCTGATCATCCATAATGAAAAACTCCGCGAAATCTATGGAAACCTTTCCCTCGGGGAAGCTTTCAAAAAGGCTGATGATATCCTTCTGCTCGCCGTTAAAGGTATTGCCGAGATCATTACTGTTCACGGATATATTAACGTCGACTTTGCCGATGTGATATCGGTTATGACCAAGGGAGGCATTGCCTTTATGGGATCCGCAACCGCCTGCGGTTTCGACCGCGCCCGCAAGGTGATCGACGAAACCATCAATTCACCGCTTCTCTACAGCAATGATATTCGCGGTGCCAGCCGCGTATTGCTTAATATCACATCCGGACAGGATGAAATTACCGTGGATGAAGTCGGGATAATAACCGATGCCATTATGGCCCGGGTGGGGGTATCCGTTAATGTAATATGGGGTACCTGTACCGATGATTCACTCACCGATGAAATCCGTATAACTTTGGTGGCCACGGGATTCAGGGAGGATATGATCCCGGAGTGGCTCAGCCTTACCCCTCCGAAAAAGGAGGTCATTAACCTGGATAAATTCAGGCCTGTTATGTCGGCACCCGGGATTGAAAAGATGGAACACTCGCTCAGGGAGCAAATGATTTCTGAGGTAATCATCCCGGAAACACCCGCGATTTTTCCTCCTGTGATGGATCAGGATCTCAAAGTTGTTCATCGCGAGCCGACCAAGGATTCCATTCATTATGACCATCCTGCTCCTGTAGCTCCTGCCGAAGATCCCGCCAAGGTGGCCCGGCTGAAAGAGCTTAATTACCATAATCTTTCCAATCCGGATATTATCGATGAAGTCGAAAGAATACCCGCTTATAAAAGAAAAAAAGTACCCATCCAGGAGAAAATGTTTTTTGAAGATGATCAGCAATCAAGATATACCATGGGAGCTGATGCCAAGCTCAGATCGAATAATTCGTTCCTGTTTGATGCAGTAGATTAGGATTAAATGCAGAGGAACGATATAGATATCAAGTTTTTACGGGAAGATCCCGAAAAATTGCTGATCAGGTATCAACCCATTATCCGGATGATTGTAAAGAACCTTGCCTTTCAGGGATACCTTCCGAAAAGAGACATCAATGATTTGATCCAGGACGTTAACCGCAAGCTGATAGAACGCCTGCCACGGATACGTGATCAATACAATTATAAAAGTCAGTTTAAAACCTACTTTTCAGTTGTTATCCGGAACCTCTGCCTCGAAGAGTTCCGGAAGGTGAGATTTGTAGCTGAGCCGCAATCGGAAATATATGAACAAACTGCGGCTGAAACTTCAACGGATCAGCTGGTGATCCGCCAGGAATACGAACGGTTACACCGGGCATTGCGTATGTTCGGTCGCGAAAGGCCGGCTGTTTGGATCGTGCTGCGATGTTTTGCCGATTTGCCGGTTACTCCGGATGAGTTTTTAGGATATGATCTTGACCCTGGTGCTGATCTCCGCATTCAGCTGGCCGCACACGTGAATGATACCATTCAGTTGCAGAAAAGGGAGAAGATGGAGGTTCTGAGCACCGTTTTTAATCAACTTGACCGAAAGCCGCGAACAGCCGATGCCCTCCGGAAATGGTCGTCGAGCCGTTTGGATGAACTCGTTATCCTGATGAATGGAAAGCCACCCAGATCGGCCTATACGGTTGAGATTTTGTATATTTTGATAGAAAAAGCTGAATTTCTTGAAAATAATGACTAAATTTTCTCCATCCGACGGTAATTTTATCGTCTATATAACCGGATGAAAGAGACAGATAAATATCAGAACAGCAGCAACAATCCGGAGCATCTGGATGATAATGAGCTAGCCCAATATGCTGAATATCTGCGCGATGAAACCGGCCAGATTCCGGGCAAACTGATCGATCACGTGGCATCGTGCGGCTATTGCCGTGCTGAGCTTATGGCCATAACTGACATGCTCGACACCTTGCCCGACATCGCTGAAGAACCCAATCCTTCGGTTATCGGTTATCCGTTGTCAGTTGTCCACCGTTCGTCATCCGCCGTCTTCAAATTGTTACGCACCGCCGCTGCCATCGCTGCCATCTTCTTACTCGCCTGGATCGTTCAGCAATTACTCCCCGACCGCCCCATGAACGAACCCGTCGCCACTAACAAGGTAAAGGATTCAACCCCCACTCCCGATACCCTAACCCCTAACCCCCTAACCCCTAACCCCCTAACCCCTAACCCCCTAACCCCTAACCCCCTAACCTCTAACCCCCTAACCTCTAACCCCCTAACCCCTAACCCCTCCGCCAAAATAACCACTCTCCCCGATACCATCCGCTATGCAGCAGCCTTCATTCCCAATCCCGTTTATGAGAACCTGGTGGGTGCAAAGTACCGTTCAGGCAGCGAACCGAAGGTGGTGGGCCCTGATCCCGGAAAGGTTTTTGCCCCGGGCGACACATTGAAAATATCCTGGACCCCCGACCCCGGAGATGAATATGTTTTGGTCATTTTAGATAACAAGGCCAATCCTGTCAAAGAGATAAAGACCGGAGCAGTGGCACTTCTGGCTTGGAAAATCGATCTGACACCCGGATTGTATTACTGGAAATTCCTGGGGAAAGAGGAGATGTGGAAGGTGGGGAAGATGAAAATAATTGGCTCAAGGAGCGCGTTGTAGAGACGCATAATTATGCGTCTCTACTGAAGACTGACATATGAAGAACCTAATAATATTGACTGGTGCAGGGATAAGCGCGGAAAGCGGACTGAAGACTTTTCGTGAGATGGGTGGATTGTGGGAGGAGTATGATATTTCCGAGGTGGCCACACCGGAAGCATGGAAAAGAAATCCTGAATTGGTTCTAAGGTTTTACAATGAACGGCGAAAGGCTCTTTTAGGAGCCGTACCTAATGCAGGGCATTATGGCCTGGTTGAACTGGAGAAATATTTCCGCGTCAGGATTATCACGCAGAATGTGGACGACCTGCATGAAAGAGCGGGCAGCACAAATATCCTTCATCTGCACGGGGAGCTGAGGAAGTCCCGCAGCACATCTGATTCCCGGCTGGTTTATGACATAGACGGGTGGGAGTTGAATTTGGGCGATTTGTGTGAAAAAGGTTCTCAATTGCGTCCGCATATAGTATGGTTCGGCGAAGCAGTTCCGAATATCGAAATTGCTATTGAGGATGCAGAACAGGCTGATATATTTGTGATTATCGGCACCAGTATGCAGGTGTACCCGGCCGCAGGGCTTATAGATTATGTACCCCGCAATGTACCGGTTTACCTTATTGATCCCAATGAAACTGCAATCGGCAGCAACCGGCCGGTAGAAATCATACGGAAGAAGGCAGGAGAGGGCGTAGCTGAGTTAATCCGACGATTGATTTCAATACGCTGACCGCGGTCTTTTTCCTATCTTCGTGTCCATGATCGATTACTCCACCATTGAGCGAATTATCCAGGCAGCCGAAATCACCGACGTGGTTGGTGATTTCGTCAGCCTGAAAAGGAGAGGGGTTAATTTCCTCGGGCTCTGTCCGTTCCATAATGAAAAGACCCCTTCTTTTACCGTATCTCCATCCAAAGGAATCTTTAAATGTTTTGGGTGCGGCAAGGGTGGTAATTCTGTGAATTTCCTCATGGAGCATGAACACTTGTCATACCCGGATGCACTCCGCTGGTTGGCAAAAAAGTATCATATCGAAATAGCCGAAACCGAAGAATCGGCCGAGGAGCTCCTGCAGAAGAACGAGCGGGAGTCGATGATGATTCTGAACGAATTTGCATGGAAGTATTTTGCCCGCATGCTTAACGATACCGATGAAGGACGCACAGTTGGGATGAGCTATTTCAAGGAGCGTGGATTCCGGCGTGATATCATCGATAAATTCCAGTTGGGATATTCGCCCGAACAACGGGATGCCTTTGTAAAAGAGGCGCTTAAGAGCGGATATAAGCAGGAGTTTATCGTCAAAACCGGCTTGGGTATCGAAAAAGCCGACCGTTTTTTTGACCGTTTTTCGGGCAGGGTGATCTTTCCTATTCACAGCCTCTCGGGACGGGTGATCGGATTTGGCGGGCGTATCCTGCGAAGCGATGCCCAGGCGGCAAAATACCTGAATTCTCCCGAATCTGAGATATACCATAAATCGGCTACCCTTTATGGAATCTATTTTGCCCGGAATGCTATGGTCCGGGAAGATAAATGCATCCTGGTGGAAGGATATACCGATGTACTTTCGATGCATCAAACCGGTATCGAGAATGTTGTGGCCAGTTCGGGAACATCCCTGACCGAAGATCAGATCCGGCTCATTAAACGGTTTACCTTAAACGTGACGATCCTCTACGATGGCGACCCGGCCGGCATTAAGGCTTCATTGCGCGGGATCGACATGATTCTCGCGGAGGGGATGCATGTGCGGGTGGTGCCCCTGCCTGAAGGCGAAGATCCCGATTCCTTTGCCCGGTCGCATAGCTCATCGGCCATGCTCGAATATCTGAAAGAAAACGAGACTGATTTTATCCGGTTTAAAACGAAACTGTTGCTCGAAGATGCCGGCAAGGATCCGGTTAAACGGGCGCAAATGATACAGGAAGTTGTAAAATCGGTTGCTATAATTCCGGATCGTATCGAACGCACGGTTTATCTCCAGGAATGCAGCAGTATGCTTGGTGTGGATGAGCAGACTCTTTTTACCGAGGCTGCCCGGATAAAACGAAAGCAGTGGGAAACGAACCGGACCGGCAAAGGCGATTATATTCCAGAGCTCAGGTATTATTCATCCCCTCAATCATACCAGCCCTCAAATAACGCCCCTGCTTTTGCAACTGCTGCCTCCCTTTTCGAAACGGAGGAGCGTGAAATCATACGCCTGATGCTGAATTATCCGGATAAAATTGTGATCGAATTACCTGGCGAGCATCGGGGAGAGACGACCCCGATCAGTGTGATGGATTTCTTTTTGCAGGAGATGGAAACCGATAACCTGGTTCCCGAAAATCCGTTGTACGCGAAAATATTTCATGAATTTCAGGACAAATGGGGGCGCCCCGGTGTGAATATCCAAACCATGCTGACCAATAGCCAGGATCCCGAAATCAGTCATCTGGCGGTGGATCTGCTCACTCCCGGTCACCAGATCAGTAAAATACATGAAAAAGGGGGCGCTTATGTGCGATCTGAAGATCAAATCATTAAGCAACTGGCCCCTGAAATCCTCGCCTCTTACCGCAGTAAAAAAGTTAAGCAGATGATCAGTGTGATTGACGATCAGATACACACCCTTCAGGGCACCGAAGATGACAACCTGATAACCGGTTTACTCGGGGACCGCCGGCAGCTCGAAGAACTCAGAAAGGCTTACTCCAGAGAGCTGAGGAGGATAATTATTTAATGTGCCAATTGTCATCCCCGCGAAAGCGGGGACCTCTTAACGCTGCACGGAGGCCTTTAACTGTTATCAGTTATCTTTACTTCATGAACCTCAAAACCTGCCTTATTCTTCTGGTATCAATCATCAGCAATGTGAATCTGGTGCTTGCTCAATTGGTTAAGGTAGAGGATTTTGCACCGCGACGTGCCGATACGATTATCCTGGAACGGAACTGGCGTACACGCAACCGCATCATCCTGTCGGAGTTGGAATTTGCTGTGGGCGATACGGTGAACCCGGAAAACCTGGGACTTTCCCTGAAAAAGATCTGGAACCTGCAGAATTTTGTGACGGTGGGCTATCGATGGGATTCACTGCCGGGCGGAAGATCGGCTTTAATCCTGGTCGCGCGCGATGCCTTCACGATCTATCCGGTTTTTGGCGGAAGGATATCCACGATTTATGATGCTACGGTAAAACTTGGTATCGCGGATCATAATTTTCTGGGCCGCAACATCCGCCTGGAAATGCGTGGTCAGATCAGCTTCGCCGAACCCTTCTTCGGTGAGATGAAAGTTACCATTCCCCGTCAGCTGCTTTGGAAAAACATGTCGCTGGGAGCCGGAGTGCATTCTGAAATGATTGACTTTGATGTTTATTCCAATCAGGTATTTGCCACCATCGGCAATCCATTCCATGAAGATTATCGCAATACATTCTCGCCTGACTTTGAAACCGGACTCATCCGGCATAAAAACATACCTCCAAGCTCCCATGAGTTGATAGAGAATCCTAACTACTGGCATGACTGGTTGCCTTATAATCGCAGCTTCTGGTATTTCCGGGTTACCGAATCTGTCGGCACAGTCACGCATCGCCGGCATCAGGAGGAAGGATACAATATCACTGGCATGATTGGAGGAGGAATCGGACTGAATGCGGGAACCAGGAGCTTTGTGGAGGGCAGCATTCTGGCAGAATACCATAAACTAATCCGCCCGCGACTTCAGTTAAGCGCCCGGTGGGAAGGCCATTATTTCTCAACCGAATACAAATCTCTTTGGACCAGGTACGGACCGGAAAATATCCGGGGCATTGAGTACGGACAACTCACCGGCCCCCTGATGCAGCTCGCATCAACCGGATTGTACTACACCTGGCTGAACTGGGACTATCTGGCCGTGGAACAGTCTGTGTTTGTGCAATATGCATCTGTCATGACCTCGTGGGGTGATTTGTCGGGTATCAAACGGCATTACGCCATCGGTACCGGCTTTCATTTCACCATCCCCATGTACCCCGCCGCCAGCCTGCTCATCACTTTCAGCTACAATCCAAATCGCTACAACTGGTTTTACCTTGAACTGTAACGATACCCATAGGCTGTTAATGAGCAGTAGCCGGTTCCGTCATTATTCGTAGATTTGGCCTGAAGTTTTACGTTTTGCATGCGAAGGAATCCGTTATATCATCAATTACCGGCAAGGCTGCTGAGCCTGCTTGCAACCGGCTTGCTGCTGCTGCCGCTGATGGTCTTTCCGTTGCGGCAGATGATCTTTCTGTCGCAATCAGGAGAAATCCGTAAACTTGAATCAAATAGCGGGAAGCTCGAGAGAATGGTCTTTACCGCAGATGCTTTCTCCCGCCTGATCTTTGAACGCGACCGGCGTGAATTCCTTTACCAGGGTAATATGTATGACGTTCATTCCATTACAAGGGCAGGTGATCAGGTGGTGGTTCTGGCCCTCAGAGATACACTTGAATCCCGGTTGCTGCTGGCTTTTCAACATCAGGAAAAAGCAGATGGTTCAGCCGTAACGGCCATAACGAAAGTTGGTTTCATTCCGTATTTCTGTGTGGACACGTTTAGTCCTGACTTTCAAACCGCAGCTTTTGATCTGGCTGATTATCCGAATATTCAATTGATCTGGTCAGATCCCTGTTCCCGGATCTGTTCCCCGCCTCCCGAATTATTGACTTCCTACTGAACATTCCTACTGAACATTAGGTAATTAGTCAAAAATTTAATCATTATTAAATGAAAAGAATCGTTATAGGGGTCCTTTTACTGGCCTCATTAAAGGTATCTGCACAGGAAGATACTATTAAAAGAAATATAGAAGAGGTGGTTATAACCGCAAATAAATTCGAAATGCTGAGACGGGAGGTCGTTCAGCGGATCGATATCGTTAATAAAAAAGAATTGCAATGGATGAATTCCATGAACTCGGCTGATTTGTTGAGTAATACCGGTAATATTCTCGTTCAGAAAAGTCAGGGCGGCGGCGGAAGTCCTATCATCCGTGGATTTGAATCGAATAAGGTGCTCATTCAGGTTGACGGAATACGTTTGAACAACGCGATCTTCAGGGGAGGGCATTTGCAGAATGTTCTCCGCATCGACAATTCCATCCTGGAAAAAGTGGAGATCCTTTACGGACCTTCCTCTGCCATGTATGGAAGCGATGCCCTTGGCGGAGTGATGCATTTTATCACCAAAAAACCGGTTCTGAACCAGAAATTCGGTGGAAGCGCTATGCTCCGTTACAGCACCGCAACCAATGAAAAAACCGGACATGTCGATGTAAATGTCGGTGGCAAAAAGATTGCCTCACTCACCAGTTTGACTTATTCCGATTTTGGGGATATCATTCAGGGAAGCAAACGGAAAAGTGCCTATCCAACCTTTGGCGAGCGTCCTTTTTATGTGGAAAGAATCAACGGCGCCGATAGCATCATAACGAATCCCAATAAAAACAAGCAGGCAGGAACTGCATACATGCAGTATGACCTTTTGGAAAAAATTCTGTTTCAGCAGAATAGCCGGACTTCCCACACCCTGAATCTGCAATACTCCAACACCAATGATGTACCCCGCTATGACCGGCTTACGGAGGTGGATGGCAAAGGGATACCAAAAAGCGCGGAGTGGTATTATGGTCCGGAGCAGCGCCTGTTAGCCAGTTACCGGTTTGATAAAAAGATGAATACCGCCCTCATGGACAAGTTTTCACTGACCCTCGCTTATCAGAATAATAAGGAGAGCCGTAACAGCCGCAAGTTTAACAGCTCAAAACTGAAATCGCAGTTTGAGCAGATCGGCATCTTCTCATTTGATATGGATGGCTATAAAAAGCTGAAAAGCCACGAGATCAACTATGGGGCGGAAACTTATTTCAACGACGTCAAGTCTACTGCTATTTTTACTCATGTCAATACCCTCGAGGAAACCCCGGCTGATACCCGTTACCCGGATGGCAGCAATACCATGAATACATTTGCTGTTTATGGACAGGATAAGATCTCCCTTGTAGCCGAAAAACTCTTCTTTAATGTTGGTGTGCGCTATAATTACTCGGTCCTGAAATCGACTTTTGCCAGTACTACTTTCTTTGCATTTCCTTTTGATGCCGTTGAACAGAAAAGCGGCGCTTTCAGCGGTACTGCCGGATTGCTGTTTCTGCCAACCGAAAACACCAAGGTATCCCTGATAGCTTCCAGCGGTTTCCGGACACCTAATATTGATGATCTGACTAAGGTTTTCGAAAGTGTTGCCGGTAAACTGATCATTCCAAATCCAAATCTAAAGCCTGAATATACCACCAACTTCGAGCTCGGCATCGTTCAAACCATTGCCGGAAAAGCCAAAATAGAATCAGGTGGATATTATACCTTGATTGATAATGCTATCGTAACGGACGTCGACCAGTATAACGGACAGGATAGCGTACTGTACGGAGGGGTGATGAGTAAGGTTTACAGCAGCCAGAACAAACGCCAGGCATACATTGCCGGTGCTTACGGCACTCTGGGTATTGATCTGTGGGGTGGATTTTCAGTCACCGGAACAGTCAATTACACGTATGG
>JBBAAF010000026.1:0-35445 GCA_041658425.1 Bacteroidales bacterium
AATATTGCTGACAGTTAATAATACAATGAAGAATTTTATCAACAGGCTATGAACAATTTTGTTGAAAATCTAGAAAGAGTCTGTGTTCATTGGGATGATATGCTCCAAAGGGCTGCTTTTTCTATTACTTCTAATGGAATCCAAATTCAATTCAATTCATTTTTTACCACATGGGTTCACGGCTGCAGCACCTCGTAAATGTTTGTTGCCTCTTTGAAATTTACTCCGAGTGCTTTAAAGTGAGCTTTGCCACATATTATTTTTTTGTTCTCAGTCTCACGTCGTTTATCTGCATCAGAAGTGCTCTTCGTTTCACGTACCAGGTATAGTTTCCGGGTATCTTCCACCACCACTGCCCAATCTGGGTTGTAATCGCCCAAAGGTGTAGCAACTTTAAACCACCTGGGAAGTTTGCAGAAGAATTTTACGTGTTCATCGGCATCCAGGAGCTTGGCAATTTCTTCTTCAGTTCCGCTTTCGTATGCGATGTAATCGTATGGTGTCCGGTCGTCGTGGCTGGATATGGTGTAAAGGCGGCTCAAATATTCTTCGATTTCCTGCTCTTCAAACAATCGCATTTCATAAAACTGATTTTTTATGGGCTCATATTTGATTCCGTCGATAATCAATTCATGCAATGCCCGGTTTATGCGTTTGGCTGCCTCCGTCATAAAAGACTGTGGATTAACGGTAAAATCCTTGATCCGGCCCGATGATTTAAGGATTTGAACCAGCGTGCCCCTGGTGAGCTCGGTTTCCCGTTGTAGGAAAGTAAGAATGTCTGGCAAAGGCTGATCATTACTCACAAAATGTGTTCTGCTGCTGGTGATTTTGCCTCCTTCCAATCCTGATTCGGTGATTTCAAGATCCCGTTTCGTAATTGAAATCTGTATTGGCTGTATTTCAGCCATGGTCCTGATCTTTTCGGCTGCGCGTTTTATCAGGTCTTCTGTTCTAAACTCGACTGAATACCGGGTTTTCTGACTGATTTTATCCCAAAGAACCTTGAAATCAGGATTTAACTCTACCCGTTTATTATAACTAATTGCTTGTCGTTTACGTGCATCCTTGACAAAATCTCTGGGCAGGAATCTTTTCATCCGTTCGACAACATGCTCTGCAATACCGAAATACTTCTCGGGTAGTTCAATGGAGAATCCGGGCTTGTCTGGCTCAAATTGTTTAGTGAAATCCCCGTATTGGTCAATGAATCCCTGTTCTGCCACACAATCCCAGATATCTTGGGATTCTTCTTGTGAAAGGTAATTTGATCCTTCAGGGTTACGTAATTGTGTAAAAGCGATCGCCGGGACCCGGCGGAATTTGAAATCACCGCCGATTGCTGATTCAATTTCACTCTGCAATCCCTTGGCAAAGTTTTCAAAGGTTTCATTTGCCACAACAGTAAGCCGGTTTATCTGTTCGTCATATACCCGGGTGCCATCCTGATTTACGGGCAAGCGCAAACCTCGTCCGATTGTCTGCCGTCGTTCGCGGTCGGTTCCCATTTCCCGCAAGGTGCAGATCTGAAATACATTAGGGTTATCCCATCCTTCTTTCAGCGCAGAGTGACTGAAGATAAATCGTAATGGCTCCTCGGGAGACAAAAGCCGCTCCTTGTTCTCCATTATGAGTTTAAAGGTTTCATCATCGGCACTGGTGGGTTTAAAATTTCCGTCTTTATCTTTTGAATATTCGATCAAGTCTACAATTTTCCCCTTCTTCCTATCAGCCGAAAAATAGCCGTCATGTACCTCATCCGCGGTAAACGGGATGAGCTCTTTGTACATAGCCTTTGTGCTGATTGTTTTATAGGCTTCTTCAAACCACCGACCAATCTTCCCCTGCTGTGGATTCCCTTCATCATCATAAGTCCTGTAACTCTTTACATGGTCAATAAAGAAAAGGGATAATACCTTTATTCCCTTATCTTTCAGCTTCTTCTCTTTGGCGAAATGCGCTTCAACGGTTTGTTCAACCTGGCTCTTCATTCGTTCATCACTCATTCCACCCGACTCGGTAAACATCTCAACGACAACCCCGTTCTGAAATTCGATGTATTCATTCCCTGGCTCAGCATTGATATTAGTTACCAGATATCCCTCGTAATCCGGCCTGTTGGTCTGGCTCGTAAGGTCGGTGCCGTGTTTAATCCGGATTGTCTTTTCCCGCGTACCATTTGAAGTATCTTCAAAGATGGTGATCTTGGCCTGAGGAGTTTTGGACGACGCCGGCCAATAACCGACTTCATCAAGCCGGACAAATGTATTGTTATAGTCCTGGGTGCCGCTGGCGTCAATAACTTCAATCTGCTTTACCAGGCGCATGTCATAAGCACGAACAGGATCAAGCTGATAAAGAAGATTATAGGGATTTATGTGTGTGGCCGAATAACGCAGGCAGAATAGCGGATTCAGGTTTCGTATTGCTTTTTGAGATTTGTCAGTATTATCAACGCTTTGTGGTTCATCAATAATCAAAACCGGATTGGTGGCCTGGACAAATTCTATCGGTCGGCGACCCGACATCTTATCCTGTTCCTGATGGATAACATTCAATTTTTTCTTCTTATCATCTGTCAGCGTTGAATAGTCCACGTTTTCTCCGGCATCCTTCTGGAAAGCCTGGATGTTAATCACCATGATCTGAACTTCATTATTCACCGCAAACTGTCGTACCCTGCTTAAATCCTTGGATTGATACACAAAATCATCAAAAGCAACATTGTTATATAGGCCCTTAAAATGCTCCTTCATCAGTTTGATTGAAGTGGTTACTCCACAACGGATGGCAACTGATGGCACCACGATGATAAACTTCTTGAATCCATACATCAGGTTGAGTTCAAATATGGAACGGAGATAGACATACGTTTTACCGGTGCCGGTTTCCATTTCCACGGAGAAATTGGGGAATGTATAGTTACCGGATTCGATAAGAGACCTTGACTTGGGTATGTTATTGCGGTATTGAACTTCCTGCAAGTTTTTCAGGACTTGCTCATTGGTGAGGCTCAGGCTATTTCCAATACCCAATTCATTATACTCCATACCGGTATTTAACATCTCCGAGTGCAGGGTCACGGCTAATCCTGCCGATTGTTGCGGCAACCCTTCAAAGAGGTCAGTAACACTTTTGATCGCCTCAAGCTGGTAGTCGAGACCGGAATCAAACTTTAATTTCACTCGTTAATAATTTAGTTTTTCATGGCTAACTGGCTCGCACTCATGGAGCCCTCATTTATGATCATTGCATTTTGCGATCTTAGCTCATGAGGGGTTCATTTTTTATCACCTTCTTCGTTCTTGATCTTTTTGTGCTGCTTTGATTGGGGCAAGAAATTCTCTCCTGTTACAACGCTTTTCCCGGTTTTCTGCTCCAGTGCCAGTCGGGCTCCCTTGGCAATCTTCCCTCCTTTCTTACCTGCATCAGCATTCTCAACCAGACCAGTAGCCTCGTCACTTTCAGCAATCTGCCTGGTCGAAAGTTCTGCAAGTGCTGTAAAAATCAGTTCAGCTTCACTCATGTGGTCTCTAAGATTTTGCGATTTCAAACCCTTTATTTCTTTGTGCTTTTTTACTGAAATTCCGGTCCATTCCTGATGTATAATGTTGGTAAGCAGAGCAAATTCCTGCTCTTTGCTAATTTCATGGTCTTTCCAATAATCAGTCAGTTTATTGCGGGTTTCCTGTCCCATCATCCTTTGTTGAATCCACTTTTCACTCCGTCCATGCTGTTGCCAGTATTGACGGGCGCGATCAAGCGATTGGGCAGGATCGGTCATATCCTGAAGCCGCTCGTATCCTACCTTTGCAAGCCACTGCTTGAATGGCTCTGCTTTGGGAGATGGAATGGATTGAATGATCCTTAGTAAGCCTTCTGCAGTGGCAGTATCCGTTTCACGCATTTTGCCGTCGGGGGCTTTCATTTTCAACTGTCGACAAATTGTCGACAGTTCAAGTCCGTCTTCACTTTTAACACGGATTTTCATCTTAAACCAGTAATCCCGGGGATTATTGCTGTCCGTCAAAGCACCAACAATATCTATAACAGAGAAATACCATATCTCGCTCTTCTCGTCAAATAAGCGACGGATTTTGTATTTTTCAAATTCCGCCAATTCAATATTTGTCATAATTCCCAATTATACCGTTCTGATTCTTCCTTTATAATGCTTTCCCCTTAGTTCGAACTATTCGGAATTTCCGAATAGTTGCCTCCGGCTTAATACGTTGTTGACCAAGCATTTTACGAATACTTTTTTTGTTCATGATTTGCCAGGTTGAAATAGACGATTTGCCCTGCTACCAAGATCGATCATTTTCGTGACGCCACGAAAATGATCGTCCGGATCAAATCCCGTTGACCTGCAAGAATCTATGGCCCGGTTGATGGCTACCAGAAAATTTTCCCAACGGGCATAACCCAAGGGTTCCATCAGATCGCGGGCAAACCAGAACTCTATATTTTCTTCAGTAATACCTTGTACCAGACTGTCAAATTTTGACTGCATCAATTGAATAATTCCTTTATCCATATTTCAAATCATCTTGACTTTGTTTCAGTTGGTGACAATGTGTCACCGACTCGCTTAAATCCCTAAATCGTTTTGAAAATAATCTGATTGTGCTTTTCCTTCTGCATATTCCGGGCCGCAAAGGTCTGAACGGCATTGGCTTTGAGCTGGTCGTTTGAATGAAAGGCCGAATCGAGGCATATGAACTGGATTGGTTCTATTTCGGCTATGCTGTCAATCAGCTCCTTGGTCACAGTATCTTCCAAACAGAGAAGAAGTGCACCATCGGCAACCGAAAAGACTTGCGTAGCGGCAATTATTATAGTCTCAATCTTTTCTGTCGGGGTAAAGCCCGTCTTAAGTAAGATTTCATAAAGCAAATCTTCCGGAGTGGCTTGGTGGTCTATATGATCAATGTGTAAGGTGAGTTGCTCCTCAATTCTTTCAACCGGGGTTGTTGGATCGAGTTTCTGCCATTGCCTGAAGTTGGATCGGTCAAGTTTGAAGACTTTAAAACCGCGATCCTGCGTTCCTGACTGTTCAAGGTCGAGTTTGCCCTCCTGCTTTGTATTGAGCTTTTTGATAACCCTCCGGATACGCTCTTTACCGATGTCTGCAATCGTTTTGTACCCGACTTTGAAGGCTTCGCTGTCAGGGTCACAAGGTTCAGGTAACTGAACAAGAATAAATTTTCGATTTCCTCCATCTTTATTCAGATCGAGGACAGCGTGCCCTGTAGTAGCGGAACCCGCGAAAAAGTCCAGAATTATATCGTCTTTTGATAGATTTCCTACCTTCATAATTCGAGTTAGTAGTCTTAAGGGCTTAGGCCCATCAAAAAACCCTTTATCATCAAACAATCCTTTCAATTCTTGTCGTCCTTCCTGATTATGACCAACTTCCTGATGAAGCCATAAGGTAGTTGGAACCATTCCATCTCGTACATCCGATAAAAACCTTTTCAATCGAGGAACATTATTACCATCATTACCAAACCAAATTCGGTTTTCTTTTATTAATTCTTGAATTTTTTCTTTTGGCATACTCCAACATCTGCCGTCAGTTGGCCACACTTCTTTTCCACTTGGAGTAGTTATTGGATAATCATATTTTTTCGAGTAGGTCTTAACAGTTAAATTGTCTGAAATCCAATTGCCACGGGGATCGTTATCATAGTTTCCATAACGGGCATTAGCTTCTTCTGTTCTCTTCAAACTTCCACTGGTAAAGAAATCTAGGTTTTTCCCATAAATCAGAATATAGTCATGGTTTTCCGAGAGATATTTTGCATCATTTTTAGGTGAAAACGCTCTTTGCCAAACTACACTGGCAACAAAGTTTTCCTCCCCAAAAATCTCATCGCACAACTTTCTTAAATTACTAACCTCATGATCATCAATGCTAATAAAAATTACTCCGTCATCTCGCATTAGGTTTCGTGCTAAATAGAGTCGAGGATACATCATGTTCAGCCATTTAGTATGGAATCGTCCTTCACTGGCATTATTTGTGCTGAATTTCTTACCATCTCCATCGCTCAAACCGGCATATTCCAGGTAGGTTTCAAGGCTTTCGCTAAAGTTGTCCGGGTAGATGAATTCCTTGCCGGTGTTATAAGGGGGATCGATGTAGATCATTTTGATCTTTCCGTAATAGCTCTTTTGTAAAAGCTTGAGTACCTCCAGGTTGTCTCCTTCGATAAAGAGATTCTCCGTGGTGTCAAAATTTACCGATTCGTTCCGGGCAGGTTTTAGGGTTGCCGCACTTGGGGTTTGGATCAGACGCAAAGCCTCCTTTTTGCCCGGCCAGTCCATCCCATAGCGTTCCCTTCGGGATTCAAAGAGATCTGAGAAGGTACCCAATTCTGCCTTGAGTTTTTCGAAGTCGATGGATTCTACCAAATCGCCGGTGTCGGTTTTCGTTTCGGTAAATACTGAGGGGAAAAGCTGCTTTAACCTTTCGCGATTCTCAGCGGGTATATCAAGGGATGTCCCAGTCAGTTTCGTCATATTCAAGGATTAAGATGCACTGTGTTATCGTTGATTTGCATGGTTTTTCGAAATACTAAGGTATAAAGATAGGCCTTCTGTCCTAAAACTAAGGAGGTCAATTTTAACAGCGACTTTTTTGGTTCTTTTTTCAAGCTGCTGTGAAAAAAGAACTTCCCTAACAAAAAACGCCTGCCCGGTAAGGATATAAGTTTTTTCGGGATGTCGCGCTCGGTAAAAGAAAACTTAAACCGTTGAAAAACAAGATCGAGTGCCTCAATGGAATAAACAGAAGTGCTATTAATATCAATTGCTTTTTGTAGGATTGGGTCATTAGGGAAAAGGGACTGGCCTTCAAGCATTTTGTTGAAGATTACTTCGGAAGTCAATAGATCATGCTTGAAATTTATCCGATAGAAGAAATTCACTCCTTGATTTTCTTCGTGATTTTCAGATCAGCATGCGATCAGATACAGTTAGCCTGCAAAATCTTAGCGGCCAGAGGTAAGAACTTTTCAGGATGGGTTAATGCCTATGATATAAACCCCTGATAATTATTCCGGTTGATGATTTCAAACCGATGCTCGGGGTATGCTTGCCGAAATGATTTTGGCAGGAATGCCTTTGCGATTGGATTCCATTTGAATTCATAGGCATGCAATATTCCATAACTCTCTTCAATATAATCAATTTCCTGCTGACTGCGTGTTCGCCAGAAAAACCGGTTCGCAAACAATCTGTTGTTTCCCAGATAACTATTAGCCAGTTCTGTCAGAATTTCCCTGGAATCGGCCGGATTATTAACCACATCAGGATAATAACCATTAACCAAGCGGTGCTCCAATAAACATTTTGCGAATACAACCGCAATATATTACGACATTTTGCGATTGTAACCGCAAAATGTTCGGTTCAAATCCTTTTCCGCGCTCCGAAAAACCCATACCACGATGCCAGGAGAAGCGGGATCAGGACAATGATCAGAGAGGTTTTCAGGCTAAGATAATCTGCGGTGAGGCCAAACAGCAATGGTATAAAGAACCCTCCGGATATGGCCATGATCAGATAGGAGGATGCCTCATTGGTAAACCGCCCCAGCCCGTCGATGGCCAGTGAGAAGATTGTGGCAAACATGATTGATATAAAAAATCCGGTCAGAGTTATGGAGTAAATAGCCACATAACCGGAGCCGGCCATGGAAATCACTATCAGAAGTCCGGCAAGCGCTCCGAACCAGCCCACCAGCCGGCCCGGGTTTACCTTGATCAGCATGCCGGCTCCCAGTAAGCGGCCAACCATCAAACCGAGAAACATCAAGCCTGAAATATCAACGGCCCGTGCCTTTTCAATCGGTGCCTCCTGCATAAAATAGGGCGTCATTAACTGATATAGGATCGCCTCGGCTCCCATGTATAGCAGGAGAACAATGAACCCGATCTTGAAATGGCGGTAATTCCAGGCACTTTTCTTTTTGTCGGTCACCACCTCCTCTGAAGCCTTGTCCCGTAAAGCATCATTCGGATTCACCGGCATGCAAGCCATCCGGATCAGCAATCCCAGCCCGGCATATAGAACAGTGAGTATCAGATAGAACCATACAATCCCCCGGAACGGGTCATCCTTGAATAGCTTCAGGATAAAGCCTCCGGCAACATAAGAGGTCAGGAACGCACCGACTGCGCCGAGCCCCTGCGAAAAATTGATACGGCTGGCAGCCGACTTGTCGGGCCCCAGGGCCCTTACATAAGGGTTGCAGGCGACCTGGAGGAAAGTAGCGCCTGAAAACATCACAAAAACACCAACCAGGAACAGTGGATAGGACATCAGGATCGCACCCGGTACAAAAATGAGCAACCCCAGCGCGGCAAACAGACAACCAACGACAATGGTGGTTACCGTCTTATACCGGTCGATAAACAGACGGGCCGGGTAGGAAACGGCAAAAAAAGCAAAGAAGGATATCGAGGTTAACAAAGAAGTCTGGAAATTATTCAGGCTGAACGTTTCCTGGAACAGTGCGACCAGCACATTTGCCAGGTTCCATACGAATCCGAGCATAAAGAACTGGAAATTCACCAGGATCAGCGGGTAGAGGATTGACCGGGTCTTCTCAGATAATTTCATCGGGTTTAAGTTTTTAGTATTGACGTTTAGATTATAATATTAAAGAAAATTCCTGATCAGCCTTTTTTTAACATTTTCCAGACCCAGTCCGGATTGATTTTACGGATGGATGGCTTTTTTTCATCATGTTGGTTTAAGTTTTTGATTTTCACCGGGATCATCGACACCTTCCCCAAGCTGGTATCCATCGGGTTTCCCATGCCCTCCCAGCTTAATACAAGACTTATCCTGGAGCCCGGGAAAATTAAGGTCAATTATACCAAAGAGTCAGGTTATAAAATCGGGGGAATACATCAAGTAAGGAAATCCGGTCCTTTACTCCTATCAAATGCCTGATTATATTCCCTTTGGCTGGTTTTACATGATCAATCTTCTGGTCGGAAGTGTTTTCCTGCGTGGTTTTATCCTTTCTATTTCATTTCGATTGGCTCGATCTTCCCGGCATTCCGGTTAATCCTGATTTTCAATACATAAGCCGGCGAATCCGGAATATTCTGAGGTACGCGGATCAGCAACTCCCGGTCGCGATTATCGTAACTCACCGATTTACCGCCTAGAATGCTTACCCTGGTAGCCTTTACTCCTTGTGGCAGTGGTAGTTTAATCTCTTTCATGGATTTATCCATAACGTGTAGATATATAACCTGCCCCTTGTGCGTTGAAGCCATTTTATCGTTGGGCAGGAACGGACCGCCGCGGGTCCCATAAACCCCCTCACCATTAATCTCTAACCACTTCCCTACCCCCTTCAATAATTCAACCTGCCGCGGTTCAATCCGGCCGTCGGGCATCGGGCCAACGTTGAGCAGCAGGTTACCATCTCCGCCTGCAGCTTTAATCAGGGTGTGCACAATCTCGTCCACACTTTTCAGTTTGTCGTTCGGCTTCCAGGCCCACTGTTCGCCAACCGTGATGCACGATTCCCAGGGATAATCCCGGTTGAATCCCCCGATCCGCTGTTCAGGTGTTCCATAGTCGCCGGCATATTTGGCGACACTGTCCGTCATCCCGGCCATTCCTTTGAATCCCTTATCCACCCGGTTATTGATCAGGATGTCATCACGCATGTCGCGGATATACTTATAGAGTTCCATCCCGTCTGCATGGGTCCATGAACGTTCCCATTGCCCGTCGAACCAAAGGATGTTGGTGTGGTAATTCTGAACCAGTTCCTTCACCTGATTAAACAGGTACTTTTTATAATTCACCATGGTTGAAGGGTCAACCGGCCTCGGATCACCTCCATAACGCGTGGTATAATCCGGATGATGCCAGTCGAGGATGGAATGATAAGTTCCGAACAGTATCCCCTGCTTTTCACAAGCCAGCTCCATATCTTTGAGTACATCCTTTTTATAGGGCGTGGAAGCGATATCGTAATCGGTGTATTCTGATGGCCACAAAGGAAATCCATCGTGGTGCTTTGAGGTAATTACGAAATACTTCATCCCGGCTTCCTTAGCCAGACCGATCCACTCATCCGCATTAAAGTTCACCGGATTGAACTGCAGATAAAGACTGTCATAAGTATTGATCGGCACCTCGCGACCCCGCGACCATCCGATTTCAGTTCCTTTGATCGATATCGGCCCCCAGTGCACAAACATCCCGAACCGCATATCCTGGAAGTTTTTCAGGGCAACGGCATTGGTTTTCAATGTAGGATTGGCTTCGCCGCCACCTCCCATGGGGGTTGGCAGAGGTTCTTGCGAGGCGGTGCATGCCGTGAGTAATAAGGTAAAAAGGAGAAAGGAAGAGATGTGTGTTTTCATAGTTTCAGTTGTCAGGTAAACATAAAAAGAATTTCAAACATGCAAATTGGTTCTCGTTGAATTTTTATCAGTTTTCCTGCTCTAAATTCAGTGGTCTTATTATTTTTGTTCTGCATCTGTTGAGTGGGTATTAATTTTTATTCTAACACTTTAAAGATAAGTATTTTACCCGGATGAGAAAAATTTTCATTTAGAAATTTAGGTTAATAACAGAATAATTAAATCCAGAAAATCCAATAATTCAACAGATGAAAGCATTATCCTTGATGACTATTACTATTACGTTTCTTTGTTGGGAGATCGTTGTCGGTCAGGAAAAAATTCCTGATCATGGATATTCACGTGTTTCACTAACCGTTATTTATATCGATGATCCCAGCCCGGATCCGAACGGGGGATTGAGCTCATCTGTGAGAAATTTCGTAGAGAATACGAAACTGATCGGGCCTAAATTTAATGATCACAGCCTGCCCTCACGGTTCGTCCGTATCGATATTCCAAACTTTACGGCGGAGAACCGGATCATGTCGACTTCCGGCACCGATACCCGGGCGATCCGGGATTTTCTGGCCGGATCTGATATTTCAAGGCAAATCGTGGCTAAATGGTTTGACCGAAAACCCGACGGGACGCTCAACATGAACCTGATCGGGCAGCGCGGGCTTTACAATGCGAAGGATAACGATTATCTTACCGCAACAGCCAGCCAACGGCAATTGGGCAGCCTGAAAGACCAGGGAGAAAAGCTTCTGAAACTAAGCTACCTGTTGTTCATCAATTTTTCTGATATTCAGTACAAAGAACCAAAAACCACACCCGGCAAAGGCGACTATTGCGGCTCCGGCCGCGGGTTTCTCTACAAACTAACCTGGAACGATTCGGTCAGTGCCCAATTCTATGAAAACCTCTGGATCTCCGAAAATGATCCCGAGTCTGTGAAAGCTGAAAAAAAGCGAAAATTCGACAGCACGGTTTTCCCAATGGAGTTTGTCCGGGATGTTAGTTATAACGTGGCACCGTCGCTGATTGTTTTACCCAATGATAAGAGAACCGATGAGGAGAAGCGCACTGCCCTGCTCAATAACCTGTATGACAACATCCTGTTGGAAATCGAAAACCGTGTTCCGGATTTCCAGGTCAGGCAAAACCTGATCTCCAGCAAACCCATCGGAGCCACCATCGGACTGAAAGAGGGGGTATACGTGGACCAGCGCTTTTTCGTTTATGAAAATGTGCAGAAAAAGAACCAGGAGGTCTACAAAAGACGTAGAGCGGTGGTACGTGCAAAACAGGTAGCCGATAATCAGAAAATCACCGAAGGGAAATCCAAGCCCACCACCTTTTACCAGGTAGCCGGAGGAAAAATTGATCATTTCGGGATGTTCCTTGAACAGAAAAATGATCACGGCATTTCCGTTACCGCCTCGGTACTTTCGGGCGAGATGGGGGGATTAAACCTGACTCTGGGATACAACCTTTCCAGGACACTGAGCAAGACCATGAAAATGAAGACAATCCCGACCGGTGTTTATTTGTTTGCCGACCTTGCAGTCGATCCGGGCAAGTACATCTATGTTACCGTGCCGGGATACTATTCAAGCGATGCTAACAAAAACTACCAGTTTACCAGGGTTTCCATCGGACTGAGCAAGGATTTCTATTTTCTGCACCATTTTCAGCTGTCGCCGAGAATCGGCTACGGCATCGAAACCACCAGCCTCTATGCAAAGGGTGATAATGCTTCCTTTCCTGATGGTCTCTCCATAACCGGTGATCACTTATTAGCAGGTGGAAGTTTCGGAATGAACCTTCTTCACAATGTCCAGCTGATAGCCGGCGCAAACTATTACTACCAGATGGAGGATAACTTCATTACCGTGGGTTCAAACCAACCGGTCAGTATCGGAATAAAATGGCAATCTGTTTTCAACAACCGCAGCGGACTCAGCTTTTTCGGAGGCTTAAGGATCCTGCTCTGATCTGAATTATAAAACCATTATGATATGAAAAAAAGATTTTTATTCGTTTGGGTTGCATTTTGGGTGCTATCGTGCCTGACCATGCAGGCTCAGACCCGGAAGGAGAAAAAAATTGCCGGGTACATCGATAAAAATTATGAAGTGGAATGCCTCGGAACCGGAACGCAAGGCAGCCAGCTGATGAAAGTCTGGGGTTACGGCAAGTCGCCGGAAGATGCTGTGATTCAGGCTAAACGCAATGCAGTGCATGCCGTGATCTTTAAAGGGATCACCGCGGGCCAGGGCTGCATGAAGCGTCCGTTGGTTACAGATCCTGGTGCCGAACAAGCGAAATCCGATTATTTCGATCTCTTCTTTGCACCGGCCGGGAAATACCTGAATTTCGTTTCCCTAAGCGGCGAAGGGGTGCAGGACCGGATCAAGGTGGACCGGAAAACCTACAAGGTAGCAATTAATGTGTCGGTTATGCATACCGCACTGCGGCAGGAACTGGAAGCGGCGGGGATTGTCAAGAAATTAGGTGCCGGATTTTAAAATAGGAATCCTATGAAAACTAATTATGGATTGTACGGGATTGCAGTCTGCTGCCTGATTCTGGGAATTGCATCCTGCGATCCGCAAAGAAAAATCGCTGCCTACAACACTTATCAGACGGAGTGCCTGGGCATAGAGATGGACGGCTCACAAACTGTGAAAGCCTGGGGAACCGGCCGTAACCGCCACGATGCAGTTGAGCAGGCCAAAAAGAACGCCGTGCGGGATATACTTTTTAACGGGATCGTGGCGGGCAAGGCGGAATGCCAGGTAAAACCCGTTCTCGCCGAGGTGAATGTGCGGGAAAGGAACGAAACCTATTTCAATAAATTCTTTGCCGATGGCGGGGAGTTCCGTAAGTTCCTGTCGCTCCGGGATGAAAAGATCCGCCACCGGTTCTTTCGTGACAAACAGCTAGCCAAAGACCGGGTTAACCGAAGCGTGATTGTTCGCGTTGATCGTCCCGGACTGATCGAAAAAATGAAACAAGATGGAATACTAAAATGAATGTTAATGTTATGAAAAGAAATATCGGTAAAATAATTCTGCTTGGCCTGATGATCCTGTCAGGAACAGCCGCCTTCGGTCAGGCCAAAAAGCCCACCATCATGGTGGTTCCGAGTGATGCATGGTGCAATAAAGGCGGGTACATGATGACTTTTGACAACCAGGGATCGGTGCAGAAATTCCCTGATTACAAGATGGCCTTCCAGGAGAGTCCCGACCTGCTGCTGGTGATCAGCAAGATCAATGAACTGATGGTAGACCGTGACTTCCCGCTGAAGAACCTGGAATCAGCCCTGAAAACCGTGTCGAATGAATCCGCGGAAGATGCCATGCTCACCAGCAAGAGCGGTGCGGATGCCACTGAAACCCCGATTGATAAACTGAGGAAAACCGCCAAAGCGGATATCTGGATACAATTGACCTGGACAGTTAACACCATCGGACCGAAGAAATCGATCACCTTCAACATGCAGGGGATCGATGCCTATACCGATAAGCAGGTGGCTGGTGCATCCGGAACCGGTCCGCAATCGTTCAGCGTAGAGCTGCCGGTATTGCTGGAAGAGGCTGTTTTGAGCCAACTTGACAACTTCAACGCACAGTTGCAGAAGCACTTCGATGACATGTTTGCCAACGGGCGTGAGATCATCCTTCGGATCAAGGTATGGGAAAGTTTCGATGGGGACCTGGAATCAGAACGCGATGGCAGCGAACTTGGTGAAATCATCGAGAAGTGGGTCAACGACAATACCGTACAGCATCGTTTCAGCACTACGGATGCTACGGAAAGCATGATGCTGTTTGAGCAGGTGCGGATCCCGATGTATAATGCCGGCGTATCTGCCATGGATGCCAGGGCCTGGGGGCAGGAGCTGAGGAAGTTCCTGAAATCGACCTATTCCATTGAAAGTAAAGTAATGACAAAAGGTTTGGGTGGAGTTACGCTTGTGATCGGGGAGAAATAAAAATATCAACATGAAAATCATGAAAACGAATCGGATTCTTCTGATAGCTGTCTTTTCTTTCTGCTTCTCTGTTCTCGCTGATTCGCAGAACACGATCGGAAAGTTGGACGACCTGGGCAGGATAGCCCTGAACACCTGGGTGCCCGATCAGATCGAATATATGCCGGCGACATCGAAAAGCAACCTCGAGAATAAGCTGAGCCAGATTGCTACCCGCTATGGCATGGGGGCCAGCGAGCTGCTGCCCCGGTTTATAATCACAGCGAACGTAGTGATCCAGTCGAAGGACATCACCTCAACGGCTCCGCCCATGCACGCCCTGACGGTTGATATAACCATTTACATTGGCGACGGAATTGAAGGAAAGGTGTTTGCAAGTACAACGGTTTCCGGCAAGGGGGTTGGCGAGAACGAAACCAAAGCCTATACGGCTGCCCTGCGGAGCCTGGATCCCGCCAATAAGAACATCCAGAAATTTATGGAAGAGGGCAAGCGGAAGATCATCGCCTATTATAATTCCCGCTGCGATATCATCATCAAGGAGGCACAGATGCTGGAGAGCCAGAACCGGTTTGATGAGGCAATCTATGTCCTGATGTGCATTCCTGATGTTTGCCTCGACTGTTATAATAAAGCCATGGATGCCGTTGGGCCGGTCTTCCAGAATAAGATCGACTGGGAATGTAAGGCCAAAGTAAACGTGGCACGGAACGTATGGAGTGCCGGACTGAATTATAATGCCGCCAATAAGGCTGCCGAATTTCTGGCATCCATCGATCCGGAAGCCGCTTGTTTCAATGATGCCGTTGCACTTACCGCGGAAATAGCCAAGCGGGTTAAAGAGATTGATGGCAGGGAATGGGACTTCATCCTCAAAAAGGAGATTGATCTGGAGCGCGACCGGATCAAGGCCTGGAGAGATGTGGGCATCTCCTGGGGAACGCATCAGCCGCAGAACGTGGTGTATAAAAGCCTGTGGTAAATCCTCACATCAGCACATCAACAAATCAGCAAATCAGCAAATCAATAAATCATCCCCGGTATCGCCTTACCACTGCCTTCATCTCAGCGAACTGACGTTCCATACTCGTAAGCAACTTAAACTGCGCTCTCGCCCTCTGGAGATTATGATGCTCGTGCTTGATCTTGAAGTAGTTGTCCCCAACTATATAATCTGTCAGAAACCGAACCCCGATGATGTACGGAAAGAGTTTCCCTGCCAGCGGGAGATATTCCAGTTCCGTTGGAGTAAGGGTGCTGCGGGTCTCCTGCAGGAACCCTTTGGTATAAGCTTCAAACAGGCGGATATCCATTTCCACTTTCGATAAGTCGGGATCATCCTCAGCACCGGTATTGGTGGATGTACGGATGCTATCGCCGAAATCATAGTGGACATACCCCGGCATAACGGTATCGAGGTCAATCACACACAGCCCTTTATCGTTTTTGTCGAGGAGTATATTATTGAATTTTGTATCGTTATGCGTTATGCGTTGGGGAATCAATCCCTTTTGACCCAGGTGAAGTATCGTACCCATCTCCTCAGCCCGTTCCCATACGAACCCGGCTTCAGAAGTCACCATGGAAGCCCGGCCAACGGGATCTTTTTCAATCGTTTTCCGCAAAGTTTCCAGGCGCATATCGATATTGTGGAAATTCGGGATGGTCTCATGCAGGGGACCACCCGGCAGATCGGCAATCATCGACTGGAATTTACCGAACATCCGGCCGCCTTCAAACGCTTTTTCCGGTGTATCCACAATGTCATAGCTTCGGTTATCCTCGATAAAAATGTACATCCTCCAATAGTTTCCATCGGGATCCTGATAGAACGATTTGCCGTCCAGGGATGGGATCAGCGTCAGTCCCTGACGGTTGGGATCGGCACCCGGGGTATTTTCCAGTTTCATCCGGATATGCCGTGTTACCCGGTCGATATTATCCATCAGCCCCGGTACGTTCTTGAATATCTTGTGATTGATCCGCTGCAGGATGTAATTATGGCATTCCGGCTCAGCCGTTTCTACCTTGTAGGTATCGTTTATGTGGCCGCTGCCGTATGGTAATGCCGACAGAACTGTCCCCTTCAAAGAAAAGTGTTTTGTGATGGGTTGTAGATCTTTCATACTGTAATTCTTTATATTAATGCTCTGCTAATTAGCCCGCAGGGCATAATTTTCATTTCGTCATCATCTCCTGCTTTTCAGCCGGAATCTCAACCTGTACGCTGGTTTGACCCGATTTCATGCGGGTAACAGCCTTTACCACAGCATTATCCTTCAGAATCAGGGGTTCAGAGTACACCTTTCCGCTCGCAAGCGGATCGGAACCATCTGTGGTATACAGAATTTCAGCATCCTGAGCGGTGCTGTGGAAATCAATAATTAATGAATCTGTGAAGACGAAACTCTCAGCGGATGTTACAGGCGTTGGAACCCGATAATTGAGTTTCATGGCATCGAACCTCTGATACTGGCGTTCCATCCGGTACGAGAATTTCTCATAATCACGCAGCACCTTCGGGGTCCAGACCACCTCGGCCAGGGCACTCATGCGAGGCAGAGCCATGTACTCAACCTGCTTTTCTGTTGGGATATACTCCGTCCACACATTTGCCTGGGCACCAAGCACATGCTTAGCTTCCTCTGCATTGAGTTCTTCAGGAGTCGGCTCATAGGAATAAACCTTTTCAAGGGTCAGATACCCGCCGATGGCCTTGGGTTCAAATTTTGGATCGCCCTGGTAATGGTCGAAATAACAATGAGAATTGGGCGACATGATCACATCATGACCCTGGCGCGCAGCCTCGATGCCGCCGGCTACACCGCGCCACGACATGACTGTTGCTTCCGGAGCCAGACCGCCTTCGAGGATCTCGTCCCAGCCAACCAGACTGCGGTTGTTGGCAATCAGGAATTTTTCGATCCGTCGGATAAAATAGGATTGCAGTTGCATCTCATCTTTGAGTCCTTCCGTTTTCATCCTTTTCTGGCAATCCGGACATTTGGCCCACCGGTCCTTCGGGCATTCATCCCCGCCGATATGCAGGTATTTAAAGGGGGAAAGAGCGATCACTTCTGATAAAACATCCTGAACAAATGCAAATGTGGCCTCTTTTCCGGCACAATACACATCATCCGAAACGCCCCAGGCGGTGCGCACTTCAAAGGGACCCCCGGTGCAGGAAAGTTCGGGATAGGCAGCCAGAGCGGCAACCGAATGTCCCGGCATCTCAATCTCCGGCATCACATCAATAAACCGGCTGGCAGCATAGGCCACAACTTCCTTGATCTGTTCCTGGGTGTAAAACCCACCATAAGTGCCGCCATCAGCCGTCTTCCGGATGGATCCGATTTCGGTGAGCTTTGGATATTTCTTGATCTCGATCCGCCAGCCCTGATCTTCAGTGAGATGCCAATGAAAAACATTCATTTTATGCATCGCCAGCATATCGATGTATTTCTTGATAAATTCAACGGAATAAAGGTGACGGCCTACATCAAGATGCATACCGCGCCATCCATAACGGGGTTCATCCTGGATATCCACCTGTGGAATTTTAATCCCTCTTTTTGTGGTCAGACCGGCTGTACTATAGACTTCGGGCGGCAGCAATTGGAGCAGGGTTTGAATTCCATAGAAAACTCCACGGGCACTATTCCCCCTGATCACAATACCTTTTTTAGAGGTGGTTAATGTATAAGCCTCGGGATGAGCAGAGGATTCCAGCTTTCTTATTTCCAGATAAATGCAATGTCCCGGATTGGGACCCTCATACCCGATATCGGAGTAGTGCAACTTCTCGCAAAGGTATGCGGCTGTTGAAAACAATGATCTGTCACTAGCCGAAATATAGACCCTTCTAACGGTTGGGAACTTAACCATCGCTGGTTCAATAGCCATCTTTGCCGGTTCCGGGATAATCCGCACATCGGGAGTCTCTTTATTGCAGGCAGCAGCCATCATCAGGATGGCCCAAACACCAATCAGGAATCCGTACTTCTTCATCTGGTTATTGCTTTTTAAATTGAGCCCTAAATATATGCCATCCGGCTTGATCTGCCGACCATTTCGTACTTAAAAGCGAATCAGCCTGATTTTCAAAGGATCCCATCGGGTTACCCGGGTTTCCACCAGTCCCTGCATGACGTGCCGGTCAGTCGACAGGAGCTGCGGATATTCCGCCTTTTCCCTGATTGATAACATTTTAGCCTCCCCCGGACGCAAGTCCAGTTGGAGAGAGTCGGAACCCTTGAATTCACCGGTCAACCGGTTATCCCAGAATTCATAGGCATAATACTTCTTGTCCGGATTTAAATCCATCGCGATTGGCCGGCTGAGCCTTCAGCAGGTTCTTGGCATCCATGATCCAGGTTTCGCTCATCCAGGAAAGCCCCGGACCCCAGCCCCGTGCGCGCCAGCTGGTAAACGGTCCGGTAGGCTGCAGCCGTAGTGGAATAGGCATCTTCCATCCCACCATACTGCGCCTTTCTTCCGGGTTCATTGATTGAATCCTTATCAATTCGCAGGTAGGCACCGGCGATGATTTTCTTCTGGTCACCGGTCCTGATAATTTCATACACCCCCTGGGCAGGTTTAACCACAACATTGACTATACCATTCGAGAAGATCCAGCGGGAGGTTCCACCGATAAAGCTGATCTTTGTTCCGGTATGGGATTGGCAACCTGTCAATAAAAACGCAATCGGAATTATTACTAACGAAATACACTTTTTCATAACTGGCAATGATTTTTTGAAGAGGAAACAATTTTTTCAGAGCCTTAAAATAGCAATTATGTACCTTACCTTTAATATCTTTATTTGAATGAATCACACTGCCTCTTAAGATAAAGAGTTTCATTTTTCGTTTTTAATGAGTAAGAACAAAGTGATGATTTATTTGTACCTTTCGTCAGAAATCTGTTCAACTAATAAATAAACATAACTATGAAACTTAACATGGGAAAAGCCGACCGTATCATCAGAGTGATAGCGGCCGCAGTGATTGTTGTTCTGTTCTTCACCAAGGTCATTACGGGAACCCTGGGAATCGTTTTATTGGTTCTGGGAGGAATCTTCCTGCTCACCAGTTTGGTGGGCACCTGTCCGTTGTATCTGCCGTTCGGACTCTGTACCATAGGCAAGAAGAAGTAGGCAGTAGGCAGTAGGCTGGTTAAAATTTTAACCAGCCCTTTTTTTATGTATTTCAAATAACGGTTATCCGTTGATGAATGCGCTCTTTCCGGCAAAATGAGCACCGGCACCCAGTTCGTTTTCAATGCGCATCAGCTGGTTGAATTTCTCAACACGTTCGCCGCGGCAGGCACTACCAGTTTTCAGGTGACCGGCATTAACAGCTACGGTAAGGTCGGAAATAAAGGTATCCACGGTTTCACCACTCCTGTGAGAAACAAATGCGTTATATTTATTCTTATAGGCCAGCTCAATGGTTTCGAGTGTTTCCGTAACGGTACCGATCTGGTTCAGCTTGATCAGAACCGAATTGGCTACGCCTTTTTTGATCCCTTCGGCAAGGATAGCCTTGTTGGTGCAGAAAATATCGTCGCCAACCAGCTCGATTTTATTTCCGAGTGATTTGGTCAGATTTTGCCATCCGGTCCAGTCGTTTTCAGCTAAACCATCTTCGAGCAAAACGATTGGATACTGACGTACCCAGCTTTCCCAAAGTTGGATCAGTTCATCACTGGTCATCAGTTTACCGGTGCTCTTGAACATTTTGTATTTACCATCTTCCCAAAGCTCGCTGGCTGCCGGGTCGAGGGATATACTAACCTCATCACCAGGCTTATATCCGGCTTTAACAATAGCTTCAAGAATTACCTCAACAGCTTCGTCGTTCGATTTCAGGTTAGGTGCAAAACCGCCTTCATCTCCAACACCTGTGCTATAACCTTTGGCTTTCAAAATCGATTTCAGGGTGTGAAAAACTTCGGCACCCATGCGGATAGCTTCTTTAAAAGAAGGTGCACCGTGCGGGGCAATCATAAATTCCTGGAAATCAACATTATTATCGGCATGTGATCCGCCATTGATGATATTCATGCAGGGAACAGGCAGCAGGTGAGCATTGAGGCCTCCGAGGTATTGATAAAGAGGGGTTTTTGCGCTGAGGGCATTTGCTCTTGCAAAAGCCATCGAAACGGCCAGAATGGCGTTTGCTCCAAGGTTTGCCTTGTTATTGGTTCCATCCAGATCGATCAGGAAATAATCCAGGGAGCGCTGGTTAACGAAACATTTGCCTTCAACAGCTTCAGCGATAGTTTTGTTAACATTTTCAACAGCTTTCAGCACTCCCTTACCGCCGTAACGTTTCTTATCGCCGTCGCGCAGTTCGCAGGCTTCGCGTTCGCCGGTGGATGCCCCGCTGGGGACCATAGCGCGCGCGGTTGTACCATCTTCTAATTTTATGTTGGCTTCAACAGTTGGATTTCCCCTGGAGTCGAGGATTTCAATTGCTTTGATTCTTGAAATTTTCATTACGTTAGTTATTTGAGGTAATTCAAGGTCAAAATTACACCATTGAAGCCTCAAAACAAGGAGATTTGGCAGGTTTATTTGATGTGCTGATTAGCTGATGTGCTGATGTGTTGATTGAAGAAGCACTTAATGTATTTTTTTTAGCATTGTAGGGTTTGCCAATATTCAGTAAACTTAATCATTAGATATATATCTTATAATCAGCACATCAGCACATCAATCAATCAGCACATCCTCAGTTCTCCGTGGTTACTATTATCGCTAAGCCTTTCCCCATCGGCACCACAAAAGAATCGCCCACTTTCAATTGACCCGCTTCCTGGAATCCTTTAACGGCAGGCAGCGTGAACCTCGCCTTTGCGGGGTCAATACCCAGCGCCTTCCAGTTAATATCGAGTGAAACCCTTGCCGGACCAGCAGCCCATGAGGCAATGGCAATCATCGTTTTACCCGGAGCTTTGTAAACTGTGGCCAGGATATCGGGCCTTCCGGTTTTTACGGGACAATCGGGCACCCAATAGCCAATCATTTCCGATTTCTGAATTCCAAATTCGTCTTCAAGCTTCCAAATATTGGTAGGGTTGCCCGACCACGGGGCACGTGAGGTCATTCCATAAATCAAGCCCCGCCATTGATTACCGCCATCCTGCAGCATCTCGCCCATCAGTCCGAACGGAATGCCGGCCACCTCAGTCATCCAGTAATCTGGCGATCCGTTATAATCAAAATACTCCCCGAACCAGAGCCGGTCGATGTAAGGAAAATGCTCCAGATAAAGGTTTCCGGAATTGGTATACCCGTCGATACCCACATTTTTCACCAGCCAGTTCAGCCCTTCGAGATAGTAATTGTGCCAGCGCGAGGTTCCCGAGTTAATCACTGCGGCATCGCTGAGGTCAGGAACAAACCAGGCCGGGATGTAGTTCCCGTCGAGATGCTCCTGCAACCAGGAATAACCACCGCCCGGACCATAAGAGAGGATCTCGTTTCCCAGGGATTTCAGTGCCCAGATCTCGGAGCAGATATTTGAGAGCTCACGTACCGTGTAATAAATCTTCACTTTATCCTGGATGGCATGCGCTGAATCGATATACGCCTTCATCTCCGCCGGCCTCATAAACGGATAGTTGATGTATGGATTGATACCGGTGGCATGGTGTACATTGATCACGTTGGCACCAACTTTAGTAATGGTATCGAGCGGCATATACTTGTGATAATAGCGGTCGTGCCACTGCTTATTCGGATCAATCGTCCTGAATGGAGTCAGCAGGATATTGATATCAAAATGCAACGTTTCACCGGCATTCATTGTACGTTCACCGCTGTAGGCCGTCAGCTTATATTCATTGCCTTTCCGGTCGAGTCCGATACCGCCCTTGCCCTGGTTATACCACGATGGAGGCATGTTCAACGGTTTCTGATGATAGAAGTTGGTATTCAATGGCCGCTCATAGTTCTCAGCCCTGAAAGTTGCCTGGATGCCGGCATTCACCGATCCAAGCCAGGGTCCATCGCAGTTGAAGTAGGGGTCCCATTTGTAGTTAAATTGATCCGGGGCCTTGCCACCCTTTTGACCAAGACCAAGCATATATTTAATACGGTCTCTATTCATCGGAATAACAAACTCTATATCTGATACTTCCGTGGCTTTTTTAGCCTTTGCGGTTATTCGGTAAGTCAGAAAACCGTCGAATTCGAGCCGGCCCACCAGATGAAACTCCAGATCACCGGCCGACCAGTTTGATTCCCAGTCCACTCCGCCTTCGGCTTTACCGGTAATCTTCATACCGGTCGATTTAATAGCCTGAGCCTTTCCGTTGATTTCGATCTCAAATGCCATCGGGTGAGTCAGAAGAGGCTCACCGGATGCCTGCAGGCGGGTCATCTCCGGGGCAAAATAGCTAAGCACCTGCTCAGGTAAACCATTATTGCCCAGTTTAATTTCACGGCCCAGAATTTTTAGAGACTGGCCCGATACTTCAATCGGAGTATAGGGAGGAATCACTCCGTCATCCACCGCGATATCCGAATTCAACCATCTTAACCGCGAATGCAGAGCAGGCTTGTTATCTCCCCGCTCTGCCAATACCCCCGGCATCACGGTTAGCTCGATCCCCACTTGAGCCTTGAGGATCTGTAGAGACGCATAATTATGCGTCTCTACGCCTTGTGCCATTACCTCTACTTGACCCCTGTACACTCCGGGAGCTACATCTTTTGAGACATCCACCCCGACCCACAAAGCCTGGATCTTGCCTTTGCCGACATTCACCGTCTTCACCAGGGGCTGCTGATTCCAGTCGTTGCCGCCCTTATTGAAGCAGGTAAGGGCAGCGGCCGGAATCCTTGCTGCACCCTTACCGGAAAGATCGCTGAACTTTATCTGAAGGTCGTTTAGTGAGTCTTTACTCGCAAAAACCCCGATCTGAAATGAGTAATATTCACCCTGTTGCACACTATCTGTGAATTTTTCGACTGGTCCTCTCCCGATCCACCTGTATGGGAGGTCGTTCCACATCCGGATGGGATATTCCCGGTATTCGGGAAACAACACCATATCGGATCCTTTGTTTTTCGACAGCAATTGATCGGTTTCCTTGCGGGTTGCAATCACCTCCATAGGATAAAATGAATGGAACGCATTGATCGCCTGCATCTCAACGGCTAAAGCTTTCGTCAGGCCCGATGCAGCGCCCCACTTCGTTTTCCACTCTGCCTCACAGCGGTCAACCGGTTTCAGGTAGTTAACCTTAGGATAATTGCCTCCGCTGCTTTTAAATGGCAGATAGTACAAATAGTAATCTCCGGCCCCGGCAACAGGTTCAATAATCAATTTACCCGATTCCCTGGTGATATTCTGGCGGATCACATTTTTAACCAATCGATTGTCCTTTTGCGAGTATATCAGGATCTCTTTATCCAGGGGATTCAGATCTTTCCGGCGCCAGGGAATCTCACAGATCACTGCCGGAGCAGATTGAGCCACCCTTATCACAGCACGCTGGTTTCCCAGGGTATCTGGATTCCAGGAACCGGTCGTATATGGGAGAACCGGAAGTTGGGCCCATCCGGAGATCGAGGTGATCAGGAGAACAAGTAGGAGGTGTATCTTCTTCATAGTTAGATTGTTAATCAAACTCATTGGCACATTGGCACATTGAATAATTGGCACATTCGCTAAAGGTTCTTCTGCGAATCAAATATGGCCCGAAGCTCCGGGTTTGATGGCCGGGGGCAGCGGGCATTCACGATTTTTCCGTCAGGATCAATCAATGTAAAGGTAGGGATGTACATCACGAGGTATTTCTTATTGGCTTTAATAGTCTGAGGATCATGCAGCTGTAACCATTCAAATTTATCCTTCTGTACCATCTTTTCCCAGGCGGCCTTGTCCTTGTCCACCGACATGCTGATAAAAACAATGTTACGGCCCTTATAATCAGCAATCAGCTGCTTGTAGGCAGGAATTTCGGCCCGGCAGGGACCGCACCAGGTGGCCCAGAAATCGATGAAAACGTACTTCCCTTTGAAATCGCTGAGGGACACATTGTTTCCGTTGTTATCAAGCAGGGTAAAGGCGGGTGCCGACTGACCCGGAGCCAGAACGGCCCATTTGTCGGACATCTCTTTAATTGCCTTTTTGTACTTTTCATTGGTCGATTTGGCCAGGTACTCAGTAACCAGATCCTCAACCCCTTTGGTTCCTTCGCTGTCGATGTACTGTTTCAGCTTATCGAAAACAACCACCGAGTAGATCTCCGGACTGGTGAATTTCTCCTTGACAAATCCGACCATCGCTTTCTCAAGCTCCGGGTTGCCCCAGGATTTCGCTTGCGGGATATTGGCCCGTTTCATCGCTTCCTGCTGCACATATCCGGATATAAAAGCCTTAATATCACTGATCTCCACCAATGCCGGATCATCCAGGTTCAGTTTATCCATAAAGGCAAACCAGTCGGCCGGGATCTCCTGGTGGGTGGTATCGTAATAGCCGGCCATCATCGGATAATTATACAGATCATAGTAGACACTGAATTCCAGCACCTTCTTTTCACGGTCGAAGTACGCTTTCGATATACCAGGGTTATCCGCTTTGAATTTCTCCAGGAATGCCATTTCCACACCGCTCAATGAATCCCGTACCCGCTTGAAATCGGCCGGAGTGTTCGGGGCTTTGTACATCTCATTCAGTTTCTGATACAGTGCCGAGCTGGCGATGGTCTTGTCGTGCAGGTATTCCACCGGCAATCCGAGATCGCCGCCAAATCCCACACTGGTATCGAAGGCTTTAGCATCAAAATTAATCTCAAGGGTTTTACCCGGCTCCAGGTATAGGTACAGGAACAGCTTATCTCCCTGCAGAGTACCGTCGATCGGTCGGCTTACTGTAATTTCTTTTGAAAACGTACCATCAGGATTCAGTTTGATGGTATCCTTGGGTCCGTCGAGGGTTAAGTACAACTCTTTAGCATCATAATTCGATGCCTTTCCGGTGATCGTACAAACCGGTTTGACCTCCGGCTTGCATGAAGCCAGGAGAGCAGTGATCAGGAGAATGGTAATTAAATGCTTCATTGTTTATTTAGAATGTTCGTTATCAGTTACCAGTTATCGGACCTCCCCCTTCCCCCTCCTTAGAAAGGAGTGGGATAAGAGAGAACTTGGTGAAGGTATTGATTATGAATGGAATAGTCCCGGAACTCACCCCCTCCTTTCTAAGGAGGGGGCAGGGGGAGGTCGGTTATTTGTCGTCCCATTGGTCAGTTCTGAACGGAGCAGCAGGCAATCCCAAAACATTAAAGAGGTTAGTGACGTCGGTGGAGTTCCAGCCGAAGCGAACAGCAACCGGAACTTTTACCTCATTGCTGAAAACAAGTACTGTTTTATCATTGATTTCAGCTGTGGCAGGTTTGAATATCCCATCGGCACCGGCTATCTGGAAGTGCTTCAATTCGTTACCAAAGGAGGTAAGTCCACCGAAAGCATTATCAAAGATTATTCTGATTTTATCACCTTCTTTCTGTATGGCTCTATAAATTGGGCCGGAGTAAGCGGTATTAATAAACCCGTAATCTTTGGCTAATGCCCAATTGGCAAGGCGTTTCCCGACCTCAAGCTTATTACCCGGATGAATATTCTTCAGATTTCCGATATCCATGGTAACAACCATTCCGGTATTCGGCAGCTTTTTCATGGCATATTCCTGAGCTTCGCGCAAAAGGCCGGTGCTGTAATTATCCCGATATTTATAGGGTGCAATCTGTACAAAATAGAACGGGAAATCGCCCTGGTTCCAGTCGTGGCGCCAGTTTTCGATCATGCCGGTAAAGATCTTCCGGTAAAGCAACCCATCGTACCGGTTGGATTCTCCCTGGTACCAGATGGCTCCCTTGATGGCAAACGGGATAACCGGTTTAATCATCCCGTTATACAGCATAGTAGGCGTATTCGGGTAGTTGCAGTTAACGCAGTCGGGCACCGGGGGCAACGTTTCGAATGATTGAGCCTTGCGTGCCTTCCAGGTACCAGCCAGCGAATGGGAGCCGGATTTGGTTTTTTGCCGCCTGATTTTCACATCCGTGTCTTTACCGTTGATTCCACCAAACCCGCTGGTATTTGCTACCCTCAAAGCCAGGATATTTTCGCCAGGGTTTAAGGTTCCGGCAGGAATTTCATAAACCCTTGCAGTTGCCCAATCGGCCGGATTCAAGTGGTTTCCGATGAGTTTTCCGTTTACCCAGGCAACATCCATCTCATCGATCGGTCCGAGTTCAATCACAGTGGTTTTCTTAATCCATCCTTTCGGAACCGTGAATTTTAACTGATATTCCACTATCCCATTGTATGTTCCGATCGGGGTGGTTCCCCATTCAGCCGGTACCCTGATATTCGTCCATACCGATCCGGAAGCAGAGGATAAAGTCCATTCCGGACCCGGGTCAGATACAGCAAATCCGATGGTTTTAACCCATTTATCCTGCTCTTTATTGTAATTTTCGATTGCTGTTTTATAAAACAGTTCCGGATCGCAGATACCGGGTGAAGTCGCAAATTTCGGAATCCGGCTGATAAACTCGCTGCTCGTCCAGGCTTCGGCAGCTGTGCCTCCCCAACTGGAGAATACCAGCCCGATGGGGACATTAAGCTTCTGACTGAGCTGAAGGCCAAAGAAATAACCGGTGGCACTAAACTCCCTGACAGATTCCGGAGTACAAGCAGTCCATTCGCCGGTGCACGTGTCTACCGGAACCAATGAAGTAGCCCTCTTTACTGTAAACAACCGCATGGTCGGATGATTCGCTGCACTGATGGCTTCGGCTGATCCGTCGATAGGCCCGCCCCATTCGGGCCAGCCACGCAATGGCATCTCCATATTACTCTGACCGGAACATAACCAAACCTCTCCAATCAGGATATCGTCAAGAATGATCTTGTTTTTTCCCTTGATCTCAATGGTATAAGGTCCTCCGGCATCTGGAGTCTTCACCTTCACCATCCATTTACCGTCACTGCCGGCTATTGTTGCCACCGATTGGCCGTTCCACGAGGTGTTGATACTGATTTTCTCACCAGGTTTTGCCCAACCCCACAAAGGGGCATCACTTTTCTGCTGCAACACCATGTGACTACCGATGACGGCTGGCAAACTAACCTGGGCAAAGGTATAAGGCACAAGGCTCAAGGCACAAAAAACAAGGAATAGTTCCAAAGATTTCATATACAGATTATTAAAAACCAAATCGCAAAAAATAAATAATAAATAAACACCAAACCCCAAAAATCAAATTGTCACCCCGGCGAAGGCCGGGGCCCCGTGACACTATACTGAGTTCCGCGTTGCAAATAACCTATAACCTCTAACCGCCTACACCGGAAATCTCACAAAAAACGTGGTACCTTGCCCGGGTTCGGATTCAAACCAGATTTCGCCCTTTAACATTTTCAACAGCTCTTTGGTAATAGCCAGACCCAATCCGGTCCCTTCAAAATCAGTCCGGTCATGCAAATCCACCTTGCGGAATCGTTCAAACACCTTGCTCTTAAACTCAGCCGGGATGCCTAAACCGGTATCTTTTACGTAAAAGGTAATGTTTTCGGAACTCTTTGAATACCCAAAGCGTACAGTTCCCTGCCTGGTGAATTTCAAAGCATTGCTTAACAGATTATTAAGTATCTGAAATAGCTTGGTTTTATCGGTGAACAGGATAAATGGCGGAGATGTAACAGTGTCATTTATAAATTCTATCCGGGTGTTGCGCCTTTTATTAAGCTCGAATAACTCCTGCATCAGCGGGTTGATATCAAATACAATGGATGACAGGTTTTCCTGACCAGCCTCGATTTTAGCAATATCAATAACGGAATTAATGATATTTAACAAGCGTTCTCCCCCATTGGAAATGATTCTCAGATATTCCAGCTGTTTCGGATCGTCTACGATGTCTTCAAGGAGCTCTGAGAATCCGAGGATACTGTTCATCGGAGTTCTGATTTCATGGCTGATATTAGCCAGGTATGCACTTTTCAGCCGGTCGCTCTCCTCTGCTTTTTCTTTGGCGGCAATCAGTTCCTCCTCGTTTTTCTTTCGTTCTGTAATATCAACAGCTATACCGATCAGGGCAACCGGTTGATCATTGCTATCAGTAACGATAGCGGTCGAAAGATGCACCGGAAAATCGGTCCCGTCCTTCCTCCTGTTCATTACCTCACCACTCCATCCGCCTCCCAGGGTATCGTCCAGAATCTCTGAAGTCTTATTACGCGGTTCAGCGGGCGACCTGACCATAATGATGTTTCTGCCCAGCAGTTCATCCGGGGAGTACCCGTAAGTATTGCAGAAGGCCTTGTTGACGAAAATAATAGTATCATCGGCATCCGTCATCGACACGCACTCATTAATGCAGTCGATGGCATGCGCCAAGTTCCTCATATTTTCTTCAGCCTCTTTCCGCAGGGTGATGTCGCGGACAATGTCCTGCAGATGTCCGCTGGTCAGCATTTTGCCGCTGATCTCAACCGGCAGGGTTGATCCGTCCTGGCGGATCATTCTCCGTTCGCTGAGAATGATCTTCCCTTGTTTGAGCTCTTCAATACGCAAAGGTTGTTTTTCAACTTCCTCCTGGGTCAGAAGATCCTTCATACTGAGCTTTAGAATTTCTTCGCGTGTATATCCGAACATCTCGCAGCCTCGTGTATTGACATCGGTATAGTTTCCATCCTGATCGCTGATGAAAATACCATCGGAAGCTTGTTCTACAAGAGATTGGTATCGATTTTCACTTTCTGTGGCCAAACGGTTCGTTTCGATTTCCCGAAGCCGGGTAAGTCCCATTGATGCCAGCGACTCGGTAAAAGTCTTGATAAAATCAAGATAGTGATGAAGCTGCTCCTTATTCCACACTGGAACCTTTTTTACGGCTTCCAAATACGCTTCCTCATCAAAACCATAGCGCGCGGCCTGCTTCCTGAAAAAGTCGTGATCAGGCGGCTCCAGAAAAAGTTGACCGGTAAAAAAACTGGCCAAATGATGACCTTCGATAACAATCGGTACGGCATTGTCGACCATGCCATGCGGACATTTGTAAGTGACCGCCGGGTTAGCCTCATGCAGGTGACTCAGAATGTACTGATCGCTTTTAATGCATTCCTTTTCCGACTCAGGATTTATCCGGTGGAATTTTGTACAGATATCCTGCCAGGCCGTTGCAGTCAGTATTTTCCCGGAGTTATCGATCAGTGCTGATGGAAATGGATTGATCGCATTCAGTTTATCCTGAAGCGCCTGCAAAAGCGGAACATCGAGTATCTGATCGAGAGTATATTCCATGAAAACCTTCCTGATTTTCCCAAAGATTAAAAGTAAATATAAAACGGTTAACCCCAAACACACAATACTAACAACAACTTTCCGATTGTTTGAAATCGTCTACTTTTGTGGGGTAAAACACAATCCTTTGCAAAAATCAAAATTCAATCAATATCCCTTTGTTGAAGTCGCAGGTCACTACCCGGTTCATCAGGGGTGGGGTTCGATAGTCAGTCAACTGCTTGAGGATGTTGTTATTATCGGAAAAAAAACTATCATAATCGGGGTTGAATACTATCAAGGGGTTCTGGAAGATGAGGTTACATCGGAATTGATAACAGGGATCAGGCCGGTTCTGGTTATTCAAGCTAAAAACCTCATGTGGCCGGAGGATACCATTCATGCATTGGTTTATCCCGATGTGACCGATGACCGCATCTTTGGTTACCTCACACGGCTTACCCTCGATGCTTTTTTTGATCCCGGCAAAGTCGGGAAGGCCTCAGATGAAATCAATTCAGTAAAGGAAGGTATCGTGCTGGTAGTGGGTACCGGAGCGGCCCTGGTTTGGCAGAATCCTGATATCCTTGTATATGCAGACCTGGCCCGCCGGGAAATTCAGTTGAGGATGCGTAAACATGAGGTGAACAACCTGGGGCTTACCAATAAAGACACGGCCGACTGGATGCTTCTGTACAAACAGGGTTTCTTTGTGGACTGGAGGGTTTGCGACCGCTGGAAGAAAAAGTTGATGCCAAGGTGGGATTATCTGCTTGACACCAACAACCGGAAAGAACCTAAGATGGTGTCGGGCAATGGATTACTGGAAGGCCTGAAACAAAGCCTCACCCGTCCGTTCAGCGTGGTTCCGTTTTTCGATCCGGGCCCGTGGGGCGGACAATGGATGAAGGCAAACTGCAACCTGGATCCGGCGGAAGAAAACTATGCCTGGTGCTTCAATTGTGTGCCCGAAGAGAACAGTTTGCTGCTAAAATTTGGCAATAGCATCATCGAAATACCGTCGATCAACCTCGTCTTCTATGATCCGAAAAAACTATTGGGCAATGAGGTCTTTGGCCGGTTTGGTGACGAATTTCCCATCCGCTTCGATTATCTCGACACCATCGACGGTGGCAATCTGAGCCTGCAGGTTCATCCGCTTACCGGGTATATCCGGGAGAAATTCGGAATGCCCTACACCCAGGATGAGAGCTATTACATGATGGAGGCCAAACCAGGCGCCATCGTCTATCTGGGTTTGAAAGAAGGAGTTAACCCGGATGCCATGATCGCAGATCTGATCCGGGCTCAAGCCGGCGATGCCCCTTTCGATGCCGAAAAGCACGTTCAGACCTGGCCGGTAAAAAAACACGATCATTTTCTGATACCCGGCGGAACGGTGCATTGTTCCGGAAAAGACAGCATGGTGCTGGAAATCAGCGCCACGCCATATATATTCACTTTCAAATTATGGGACTGGGGACGCCTCGGGATGGATGACCAGCCGCGTCCTATCAATATCGAACACGGGAAGAAGAATATCCAATGGGATCGTACCACTGAATGGACCCGGCAAAACCTGGTTAACCGCATCGAAAAAGTTGCTGAAGGCAATGGTTGGGTGGAAGAACGGACCGGTCTGCACGAGTTGGAATTCATCGAAACCCGCCGGCACTGGTTCACCGATAAGGTAATACACCATTCAGAAGGCGGAGTTAATGTCATTTGTCTGGTGGAAGGCCGCGAAGTGGTTGTTGAAAGCCCCGCAAACGCATTCAGTCCCCTTGTCGTTCATTATGCTGAAACCTTTATCGTCCCGGCATCAGTGGGCGAATACTCCATTCGGCCTTACGGAGAAAGTATAGGAATACAGTGCGCTACGATGAAGGCGTTTGTGAGGAAAAAGCCTTGAGCGGGACTAGGCCCCCAGACTGAAGTCTGGGGTTAATGAAGAGCCAGTCCATGCGATACCTGAATCTTGAACTTCAAAATTCAAAACTCTCAATTGGCCCTAATCCTTGGTCCTCATCATTTTTCCTTCATGAGTTCCATTAGAAGGATGGTGTCCCCTACCTCAAGTTGATGGACAACCTCCATGCCTTCCACCACAAAACCGAAGTTGGTGTATTTTGCATCGAGATGGGGAGTGGCGGAATGGGTTATGTACCACTGACTGCCCTCGGTATCCTTGCCCGATGAGGCCATGCCGAGTGTTCCCTCCATAAAAGGCGTCGGGGAAAATTCAGAGCGGATGGTAAATTCGGGCGCTCCCCAGCCGTCACCGCGGGGACAGCCATCCTGCATCACGAAGTTGGGAACAACCCGATGGATTGTAAAATTCTTGTAAAAGCCTGATTCAACCATATCTGCAAAGGCCGCTGCAGTGCCCGGGCACCAGGTGACATTGAGCTGAACCACGAACTCGCCCTTGCTGGTTTTGATCAATACTTTCTGTTTTGGCGCCAACCGGCTAACGGTCTGCCAGCTAATCGGATGATTATATATCGGCGGACCCACTTGAAGGGGTGGGCGCCCCTTGAGCCAGGCAAGGGTTTGATTCAGTTCCACGAAAGCCTCAATCTTCGAAGGATGATTAACTTTAACCAGGGTTGCTTCAAGAAACCCTGTATCGGTAATCTTTTCCTTATAATTTAGTTTCGGATCGCGGAGAACTCCGGCAGCCAGAGCGACTAAAGGAACGTCGCCGGTTTGAATAGCTTTTTTAAATATCCGGAGATATTCCGATTCCAGATCAACACCGGATGATGCTGCCGCTTTGGAAGCCTCAGCGAAATTTGCACTCTTGCGCATCTCGGTGAGAGTTTCTACTGCCGCAGTTGCTACAACCGGATCTTTGGCTGAGTTAAGCTGCTGTTCTACAAAGGCATACTGACCGGGATCGCTCATGAGGGTTTTTAGATACCACGCTTTTTCAGAGGGTTTGGCAGCGCTGTTAACCGATTCGAAAATCATCTTTTCAACCTTCTTTATCAATCCCGGCTTTCCCGTCACCAACTCCAGTGTTTTTCCGAGAAGCAACGAGCGGCTTCTCCAGTTCTTAGTCGCATCGATGCTTTTGAGCAACAGCGAAAGATCAGTATACACGGCATGGCGTTGAACCGCCTCGGCTGCAGCCACCGACAAATTCGGATCGCTACCTTCCACGAACTGAAAAATCGTTTTTGATGCTTTATTCCAGGGAATAAGTACCATGGAATTCAATATGTTAACTTTTACCCGATAATCGGCATCAGCATCGAGGATGCTTTTTACCAATGGCCAGGCTTCTTCACCTTTGGCCCGGATAACAGCCTTGATCAGGTTCGAACGAACCTCCTGGTTACGCTCATTCTGCCAGGCAAGTTCAACCTCCGCCGGAACCGTCCGGAGCCAGTCCATCCCGGCATAACGGCCCAGAAAGTAAGATGCATAAATCGTCCCTGCCATGCTGGTTCCTGAACTGATCAGTTTCAGCATCCGTGAGTTTCCTGTAACTGAAGTAATTCCGCGCAGTCCGAACCGGAAAATCCCCATGGCCTGACCTTCAGTCTCTTCCAAAGGGCAGTCGATGGCGGCAATAAAGTTGAGATCTTCCTCTGATCCGCATTTACCCAAAGCTTCGTAACACATGCCCCTCACCAGTGAATTGGTCTCTTTTTCAAGCACTTTCTTAAGTATCGGCACAGCAGATGGGTGGTTGGTCTGGCCCAATGCCCATGCTCCGATCATCCTTACCCGCTCCTGTTCCATCTGCATGGCAGGATAAATCGAATCGGCAATCCCGACCGCCTGCACACTGCCCAGACAAAACAGCGCTTCACCACGATAATTGGGATCCGGATCCTTCAGATACGGCAAAAGGCCCTCAGCATCACGCCGATCTGCCAGATCATGAATCTTACGGATAATGGAATCATTGTATTTATTGACGGTTTGGGCCCACGACGGCATAACCATCACAACCATCACAACAATCATAACCATTCTAATGGATCGCTTCATATAAAGTTTGTAAAATGGATTTTCGGATAAACAGATCAGTCAATTTGTTATTATCGCGGGTTGGATACACCCGGTTGCAAAGGAACACAAATAATAATCCGGACTCCGGATCCGCCCAGACGAAGGTTCCGGTGTAGCCCGAATGGCCAAAACTGGCAGGCGAAGCCGATGGACAAGGATACGAATCTTCAAAACTCAGCGTATCATTTCCGATTGCCGGTTTATCGAACCCTAATCCCCTTCTGATATCAACTGAATCATACTGGTAACGAGTAAACTCGCTTATGATTTTTGGGGAAAGGAATTGCTTCCCGCCATAAGTTCCCTTCCATAGATACATCTGGAACAATTTGGCCAGATCCTCCGCGGTCCCAAACAGACCGGCATTGCCGCTGACACCGCCGAGCATGGCTGCACCTTCATCATGCACATAACCGTGAAGCAGCTCCATCCGGAAAAAAGTATCACGCTCGGTAGGAATAATCTGGTCACGGACAAAATAGCGTAACGGATTATAGGTCAGGGTTGATGCTCCCAAAGGCTTGTAAAACTGATCCTTCAGGTAGGCTTCATACTTTTTCCTGGTCATTTTCTCGATGATTTTCGGCCACAGGTGAAAGCTCAGATCAGAATAGACATATTTTCTCTCCCTCAATACCGGCTCCTCCCGGATCTTCTTATATATGTCCTTATCATAGGATTTGTAACGCCACAACCCTTCCGAAACCCTTACGGAAAAACGTCCGGAGGAATCCGGCTGCAGAGTATTTTCCTTGTAGGTTCCATCCGGATTTTTGGTATCGCGCCAGAAAGGAATCCACGAAGCTAGTCCCCCGAAATGCGCAAGCACCTGTCTGACAGTCATATTCCCCTTATCGGTATGCCGAAAATCGGTCCAGTATTTTGAAAAGGGAGCGTTCAGATCGATCTTTTTATCCTGAACCAGGCGCATGATGGCTGGCAGAGGTGCCGACACCTTGGTTACGGATGCCATATCAAACAGGTCGCCCGGGGCAACAGGCTGTTTCGACTCATAGATGTGATATCCGTAACAGGATTGAAAAATCACTTTTCCGTTGCGGGCTGCAAAGACTTCACATCCGGGGTAAGCACCTGCAGCTATTCCCGCTTCGCAAATGGAATCAATTTTTTTTTTTAGAAAGCCCGAATCCATTCCGGCAGATTCAGGAATGGTATAGGAAAACCGGATACCTCCCTGGGTATCCAGGCCATCACCGGCTTTAAAATAGGGCTGCACTGAGACCGGCAACCTGCCTGATGCCCCAATGCCGCCGAAAATCAGCTGGGCAGTGAGATCCATAGTGAGCTCCGATTCCTGATAAGAAACGATCAGCCCGGCCAGTTTTCCGGGATCCTGCAGCTTACTGATGGCGTAGGGGTTACCGAAAAACGCAGCAATAACCGGAACCTTTTCGGAGAGCTGTCTGATAAAATCGATTTCAGAAGCAGATAATCCAAAATTCTCAGCTGCCCGCTGGTCCATATTGTGAACGCCAATAATAACCAGGCTATAAGATTCAATCTTCTTTATCAGGGCATTAACCATTTCAGATGTTGCTCCGTCGTGCATCTGGTACCTGTCGATCGTTGCATAGCCATTCAAGCGGTGTTGAAAAAGCGTCTCTTCCGCGCACCCGAGCATTACCGAGGCAATTTTCAGTTTTTCAAGATTTTTAACCGGGATCAGGCTATCCCGATTTTGCAGAACGGTTAGAGAAGCTGCCACTA
>JBBAAF010000027.1:0-35120 GCA_041658425.1 Bacteroidales bacterium
AATGGAGGTTTTTTGGACGACAACCGGATCCTGGCAGTAAAGAGCTGAAATGCCGAAGTTAAATCCCAGTACCAAGATTAAAAATCTCATTGGCAATGCAATAATTGTATAATTATATAAAAAAGAGGGCAACACCACAAACGGCTATCACCGAGCCAAGGATTTCCCTCCAGGTGACTTTTTCTTTCAGCAGGATTATGGCAGGGGGAATCAGCAAGACCGGTACCATGGCCATGATTGTACTTGCAATGCCGGTTTCAGGAGCGACCACTTATTTAAGATCGTAAAGAGCAGGACAAAACCAATGATCCCGCTAACAGACAGCCAGACCCACCCATGAAGGTCAATATCAGTAGGAAACAGGTGTCCGTTGCGGATTATTGACAGGAAACAGTAGAATACAAGGGCCAGACTTAACCTGAGGATATTGACTGCCAGAGAGCCAATGCGTTTTGCTGCCTGCTCAAAAGACAAAGCTGTAACAGTCCATAAAACAGTGGTAGCCAGTGCAGCAAATTCTCCGGTATGATTTCCCATGGAAGATTAAAGGCAGGTACTACCTGCCTTTCCTTACATCTTAAGTTTCTTTCCTATCTCTTCGAGGTAGAGCCTGAACCGTTTATCGGTTTCCAAAAGGTTATTTACTGTTTTACAGGCATGCAGAACAGTAGCATGGTCCTTTCCTCCGATCTGTGAACCGATCAGTGCCAGAGAGGATTTGGTGAGGCTTTTGGAGAAATACATAGAGATTTGACGGGCTTGAACAATCTCGCGCTTCCGGGTTTTCGAGTGCATAAGATCAATCGGGATATTGAAATAGTCGCTTACCACTTTCTGGATGTAGTCAATAGACAATTCTTTAGTGGTGTTTTTAACGAGCTTATCAATCATCTCCCGGACCAGGTCGAGGGTGATTTCTTTCTTGTTCAGTGTCGACTGGGCAAGCAGTGAAATCAGCGCTCCTTCGAGTTCTCTTACATTGTTGGTTATCTGGGAAGCGATATATTCAAGCACCTCATTTGCCATGTGGATACCGTCAGTATATACCTTTTTTTGAAGGATAGCGACACGGGTTTCAAAGTCCGGCACCTGCAGATCTGCTGATAATCCCCATTTAAAGCGGGAGAGCAGGCGCTGTTCCATTCCTTTCAGTTCAACCGGAGGCTTATCTGAAGTAAGAACCAATTGCTTCCCTGATTGGTGCAGGTGATTGAAAATATGAAAGAAAGTATCCTGTGTTTTTTCTTTGCCAGCGAATTCCTGAACATCGTCAATGATCAGGACATCGATCATCTGGTAGAAATGAAGAAAGTCGTTGCGATTATTGTTCCTGGTGGCTTCAACAAACTGGGTTTGAAACTTATTGGCATTTACATACAGCACGATTTTATCCGGAATCCGCTCTTTCACTTCGATCCCTATAGCTTGTGCCAGGTGAGTTTTCCCCAGGCCTGACCCGCCGTAGATGAGAAGCGGATTAAATGCTGTTCCTCCGGGATTCTGCGCAACGGCATATCCGGCAGACCGGGCAAGACGGTTGCAGTCACCCTCAACAAAATTGTCGAAGCAGTAATCGGGATTCAGTTGCGGGTCAACATGCAGTTTTTTGATACCCGGAATGATGAAGGGATTCTTGATCGTTCTCTCTTCATCGTCCAGAGGTAAAGATAAGGGCTTGTTTTTCAGTGTATTTTTGGCCTGCGTCGGGAATTTTACCGTGTAAGGCTTCGCATTGGAATACCCATTCTGCTCCATTACCACACTGTATTCAAGTTTGGCATCCGGACCCAGCTCCTTCAGGAGTGTTTTGCTGAGTATGTCAATGTACTGTTCTTCAAGATACTCGTAAAAGAATGGTGACGGAACCTGAATAGTCAGAACGCTTTCATCGAGCCGAAGGGGAACGATGGGCTCAAACCAGGTGCGGTAGCTTATGGATGGAACATTGTCCTTTATAATCGACAGACACTTATTCCAAACCTCGATGTGGCTTGACTTCATCAATACTGATTTTTAAAGAATTAGAACAAGGGATTAGATACTGCAATATGCTAAAAAAAGATCAACTGAACATGGCTAATACTTTTTTTTTTTAGGAAAAATCGCATCCGATTTATAGTCAGCCAGATAATTTTAATTCCAATTTCCAGAAAAGTTAATAATCAGTAAGTCAGTTAATTATGCTTAATAATCTGACTGTTAGATCAATCAACGCAAGGGAGAGATTTCTCATGAAGCCTCTATATGGCTAACCGTGTCCATTTCCCGCTAACCCAGGTAAAAATACCCGCTGAGGGATTCTGTTTGCGTATTTTATCGAGCCTCCTCAGGCAAGGCTCAATATGCTGGTTTTGGTAAGTATAATAGTAATAGAGAGATCCAACCTGAATGTACTGTATAGCTGTATGGCCTTTTAGAGCTGGATCATCCGGTGCAAGAGGGGTTGGACTTTGGAGAAAACAGATATAATACTCTGATGCACCTTCGCCTGCAAGCACCCGTGCAAGTTCAGAATCATTTGTGGTGTATACTGATTTGCTTTTGTCGGACAGAGTTACCCGTACATATTTCCCCGGATGTATCCTGACATCTTCAATCAGTCGGTTCAGACTGGCATTCGTAGCCAAAATGGCAGAGTAGAGGGAGTCATTAATGATGAGTTTTCCAAGAGTGCCTTCACCGGCAGATATCTTTTGAGTCAGTTGATGCAGGTTGTCGAGAACCTCGCGAAAGGAGGTAAATGTTGCCATCAGCGGAACGTTGGCCAATGTATCGCTGAATCGGTTCATATTGCTTATAAAGTCCTGTAATTCGCCCGTCTTGTCGAGAAGGCCCCGGCTCAAGGTATCGACTTTGCTCAGTAATGAAGTTATTCTTTTGGATTCATCTTTTACATATTCATTCAGAAACCGGGAAGCAGATTCGAGGTTATTCAAGGTTTGATTCACACTGGTAAAGCTTTCAGCGAGATTATTGCGGTTACTTTCATTGAAAACCATCTGGATGCCGGTCAGAACAGAATCCATGGATGACATAAGCGATTCAGCTTTCATCTTTAAGGGCAGCATCTGTGCATTAACCTGATCGCGAAGATCCCCCTCGATTGAACCGCTCAATGTATCATTGGGATTACAAAGTGATGGATCAGCTGTCAGATCAAGGGCGATTCCTTTGGTTCCCATTAAATCAACACTGTATATCCTTGCTGATGAGCCTTTTGGAATTTTGATCGACTTGTATGAAATGGAGAATTTTACCTCAATTAGACCTGGTCTCTGCTCCGACAGCTCAATTTTTCGCACCTGTCCAACCTGAAATCCATTAATCGTAACCGGACCTGATTTGGTCAAGCCTCCGACTTTTTCATATAAAACGAAAAATGACATTTCAGAGCTGAACAGATTCTTGCCTTTCAGGTAATTAAGTCCCCAAAAAACAATCACTAAGGTGGCCAGGAACAGAATAGCTACCCTGATATAAGCCCTGCTTTTCATCACGTATTCGTCATTAATTTTTCCTCTGGTCAATATTAGTATTCAGCGGAACCCTCTCCCCATTTTTAAAAGCAACAATAAAGGCTCCGCGAAAGGAGGCACCCAGTTTCCGTCTTAATTCAAGCGCTTCCTGGTAGGTGTTAACCGATTGAGACATATATTTATAATATCCATCTAATTTAATTTCCTTAAGGTCCTTAACCCCTTTGAAATCCTTGGCATCCGGCGACAATTTTTTCACCGATGCCAAAATTTGAACCCGGTATTCAATTTCAGATTCCAACCTGAGTCTTGAAATGGTGTCAACCGGATTCGAAGTCACTTTAACCTGGTCTTTTATCGGCGCTTTTTCCTGTTCTTTTCCTTTCTTTTCGTTTTCTACCACCTTCTTTTCGGCTTCCGTGGGAATCGCGGTTTTAGCAAGAACGCTGACCTTTTCATCAACCGATTCTTTGTATTCCCGGAATGCCATAAATATTGCGGATGCAATAATATCCTGTCCGTCGTCTGTCATCAGAAACTCCTCCTCCTGCGGGTTGGAAATAAAACCAGTCTCAACCAGAACACTAGGCTTGGCACAACCCCATAATACCACAAGGTTGCCTTGATGAACACCGATGTCCTTACGCTGGCCCCGTGTTCTTAATTGATCCTGAACAGCGGCTGCGATTTCTAAACTTTGAGTTAAGTTATTGTTTTGTACATTATTAAATATAATGTATGATTCCGGGGATGTGGGATCAAAACCCGCATATTTTGTTTGATAATCTTTCTCGAGAAGAATGGCTTTGTTTTCCTGCATCACCAGATCGAGGTTTTCTGCACTTCTCGAAAACCCCATAACATAGGTTGAAGTACCGGTTGGTGTACTTTTTTTGTTGGCATTGACATGTATAGAGATAAAAACATCAGATTTGTTCCGGTTGGCTATCTGAGCCCTTTCATATAGCGGAATAAAAATATCGGTTTTGCGGGTATAATATACATCGACATCGTCCATCATGTTTTCAATGTAGTGACCCAACTTTAACGTAATTCCGAGCGCAATGTTCTTCTCGACCGATTTCTTTCCGGGGGCTCCGGTATCGTGTCCGCCATGACCGGCATCGATTGTAACTGTAAATTTCTTTCCGGGGGAAGACTGAGCAAAGCCGGGCAGGTTATCTATACTGGTTAGAAGGACAATGATCATTAAAAAAGTCAGCGACCGAAACCGCTTAATACAATGGTTTCTCTGTTTATCCGTTATGACTGTCAGGTTACTGGGCATGGTAGCGTTTTTTTCTATAGTTTTGAGTCGTTCCCTATTCCGGGATTCAACCGGTTAACTATTGATATCGCTGATAAAAATACAAAAATTTCAATTAGGGATATTCATCCTTGCCGTCGGCATGCTAAAAGCTTACGGTCAGACTGATTCCGTGCCTCTCCGCCTGACTAAACCCGATACTGTACGCCAGGTAGTTAACAAGAGTAAAGCCTACCTCGATTCTACCGTTATATACCCCGCTAAAGATTCAACCGTGATCAGCCTGTCGGAGAAAAAAATCCGGATGTATGGACAAGCCAAGATTATTTACCAGAAAATGGAGATCACTGCTGATTATATCGAAATGAGTATCGACCGGAAAGAAATTTTAGCTACAGGCCGCAAGGACAGCAGCGGGCAACTCGTTGGAAAACCGGTATTTAAGGATGACAAAGAGACTTTCGAATGCGAGGAGTTGCGGTTTAATTTTGATACCAAAAAAGCTTTCGTGGTGGATGTTGTGATGAAACAAGAGCCTGAGGGTTTTATTCATAGCCATTATACCAAGAGAGATTCATCGGGGACCCTGAATTTAAGGGATGGGAAATACTCCACCTGCGATGCACCCGAACCACATTTTTACTTTTTTATCACCAAGGGAATGATGGTTCCGGACAAGATGATCGTAACCGGTCCGCTCTACCTGGTTGTCGAAGGGATCCCTCTGTATCCGATTGGTTTGCCATTTGGCTTTCTTCCGAAGCAGCAAAAGAGAGCTTCAGGCATACTGATGCCTAAATATGGAGAAGAGCGTAACCGCGGCTTTTTTCTTCGGGATGGGGGATACTATTTTGCCATAAACGACAGACTGGATCTTGCCCTTACAGGGGGGATTTATTCCCGCGGAAGTTGGCAGCTGGGTGCACAATCGAGGTATAAGAAAATATACAAATACTCTGGTAACCTCGGATTTAATATTGCCAATAACGTCATGGGGGAGAAGGATTTACCCGGATACTCCAAGAAAAAGGACTTTAGTGTTACCTGGTCACATGCCCAGGATTCAAAGGCTAACCCCTTTAACGATTTCAATGCAAGCGTAAATTTCAGTTCCAGTTCATATGATAAGAATAACACTTATGCCGATAACACGAACCAGATGCAGAATCCGTTGGAACGGCTGACGAATCAGAAATCATCCTCCATATCGTATAGAAGAAAATTTACCAATAAGCTGTTCAATTTCACTGCCAAGGTTGGCCATTCGCAGAACAGTAATGACCGGTCGGTAGTGCTGAATGCGCCCTCCGGTTCATTCACGGTGGGCCGGTTTTACCCTTTCAAGTGGGCTTCAAGCGGCGGCCGCCAGAAATGGTACGAAAAAATCGAGATGCGATACACCTCATCTTTTGAAAATAAGGTTAAAGTGCGCGAAGACTCCATTTTAATGCCTGATATTTTCAATAAAATGCGCAATGGCTTTCAACATGAGATCCCTTTGTCGGCATCCTTCAAGCCGATGCAGAACATGACCTTTACACCGTCGCTCAACTATCAGGGTATGCTTTATTTCTCATATATCGAAAAATCCTGGGATACCGTGCTGGACAAGGTTATCATCAATCGAATCAATCAGTTGCAATATATTCAGGCTTTGAGTCCGAATTTTAACCTGAGTTATTCTCCGAGGATTTATGGATTTTATGAATTCAAATGGGGCAGGATCAAGACCATCCGACATGTGATGAGCCCGTCAATTTCTTTTGGTTACCGCCCCGACCTGGGCTATGATTTCGGTAAATTCCAGCGGACATTGGTTACGATGGATAAGAATGCACAAGGTCAAACAATAACTGATGAACAGTCCTATTCGATTTTCGATGAGGGAATATACCGGCTTCCTTCAGTGGCAGGCCGATATGGAAATATAAGTTTCAGCTTGGGCAACAACCTGGAAATGAAGGTAAAAAACCCTTCAGATACCACCGGACAGTTGAAAAAGGTAAAACTACTGGAGAGCCTCAGCCTTAGTACTTCTTACGACATTTTCCGGGACTCCCTGAAATTGTCGCCGATCCAGCTTCAGGCGCGTACCATGATCATGGGACAGTTTAACCTTTCGTTCAGGTCTGTTTTTAATGCCTATGCCATCGATTCAACCATCAGATACGGGCGCACTACCTACCGGACCATCAATGCTTTTGAAGTCACAAAATCCGGAAAACTCGTGCGTTTAACCGATGCGGACTTCTCTTTAGGTTTTTCCCTCCCTCTGAAATCAGAGCAACAGGGGAGCCAAACCCAGTCAAAACAAAAAACCAGTAACTTCGATTCAGATGGCCTGACAGATTTTAAAACAAAATGGAATCTAAGAGTCGACTACAATTTTCGTTACACCAAGCCTTATCTGGAAAGTACAATTACACAGTCGCTGCGGTTATCGGGTGATATTGCTTTAACAGAAAAATGGAATATCAATTTTTCATCAGGATATGATTTTGTAAATCAGAAATTTACTTATACCACAATGGGGATCCGCAGGAATCTGCACTGCTGGACGATGAATATTAGTCTGGTCCCGTTTGGAGAGTTCAAAAGCTATACTTTTAGCATCAGTGCAAATGGTTCTTTGCTGAAAGATATCAAATATGAAAAAAGGAAAGACTGGAGAGATCAATAGAAATATTTATGAATAAGAGCGACTATGAAAAAAGTAATTACAACAACGCATGCGCCTGCGGCGATCGGGCCTTACAGCCAGGCTATCGACACAGGGGATTTAGTTTTTATTTCGGGTCAGATACCGATTGTTCCCGAAACAGGTAAACTCCTGGAAGGGGATATCAGGATGCAAACCGAACAGGTGATGAAAAACATTGGAGCCATTCTGGCTGCCGCCGGGTTGCAGTTCGGGAATTTGGTGAAATGCACCTGTTTCCTTGCTGATATCGGGGATTTCAAAGAGATGAATGAAGTTTATGGAAGCTATTTCACTTCCGAGCTACCGGCAAGGGCAGCCTTCCAGGTTGGCAAACTTCCTATGGGAGCGAAAGTTGAGATCGATGCAATAGCTATAAAAAAATAGAGTTGACAACTTTAAAATTGTCAACTCGAGCTAAAGCATTATTCAGAGTAAACCTCAAAGCTGATTTCAGCCCTGATGTCTTTGTAGATCTTAACAGTAGCCTTGAAGGTTCCGATTTCCTTGATCGCATCTTCACTCATCGTGATGTTCTTGCGATCGACTTCAAATCCTTTCTCGATAAGGGCTTCAGCAATCTGAATGGTGTTCACCGAACCGAAAATTTTTCCGGTGGTTGATGTTTTTGCCCCGATCTTCAGTTCAATGGCTCCGAGTTTAGCAGCAATTGCCAAAGCATCTGCGCGTTTCTTCTGTTCCTTGTGTGCACGCTGACGCATATTTTCGGCATGCATTTTCTTTGCAGATTCAGTAGCCAGCATAGCAAAACCCTGAGGAATCAGATAATTCCGGCCGTAGCCATTGCGGACTTTAATCACATCGTCCTTATGACCCAGGTTGGCCAAATCCTGTAACAAAATTATTTCCATGACTTACCTCCGGTTATTATTTCATCATATCGGTTACATACGGCAGGATGGCAATGTGCCGGGCCCGCTTAACTGCCTGAGCAATTTTCCTCTGGAATTTCAGGGAGGTACCGGTTAAACGGCGAGGAAGAATTTTTCCCTGTTCATTAAGAAACTTCTTGAGGAAGTTAGGATCTTTATAATCAATGTACTTGATTTTGTTCCGTTTAAAACGGCAATACTTTTTCCGCTTCACATCAACTGTGGGCGGGGTAAGATACCTGATTTCTGATTGACTGGTTGCCATAACTTACTCCTCCTTTTTTTCGCGGGTTGGTTCATTACTTGCCAGTTTACGGCGTTTCAGGTTGTACTCAACAGCAAATTTGTCGAGCCTTACGGTAAGAAAGCGGATGATCCTCTCATCACGACGAAACTCCACCTCGAGGCGGTTAATTAGTTCTCCACCGGACTTGAACTCAATAAGATGGTAAAAACCCGTCGATTTCTTTTGAATCGGGTATGCCAGCTTACGGAGGCCCCAGTTGTTCTCATGCACAATATCCCCGCCATTTTCGGCAAGGTAACCAGAGAACTTTTTAACCGTTTCCTTCATCTGTTCTTCAGACAAAACGGGAGTTACAATGAAAACGGTTTCGTACTGATTCATCATGTGTTATTAATAATTAATAAATCTCATTATTGGGCTGCAAAGTTAGAAATTATTCTGATTGCTGCAAGGGTTTTGCCTATCACAGAATGAGGCGTAAATTTATGCATCTTATTTTTACTTTTGCAAAGCTCAATACCGTCAGAAATGGAAAAGCAATTTATCGTCAGTGCCCGTAAATATCGACCAGACAGTTTTGAAACTGTTGTTGGCCAGCCTTCGATTACCCGTACCCTCAAAAATGCTATCGCGGGTAACCACCTGGCCCACGCGTACCTGTTCACCGGTCCGAGGGGGGTGGGGAAGACTACCTGTGCCAGAATTTTTGCCAAGACCATCAACTGTACCAATCTGACTTCTGATACAGAAGCCTGCAATGTATGCGATGCCTGCCTTACTTTCCAGGAGAGCCGGTCATTCAACATTCATGAACTCGATGCAGCTTCCAATAACCATGTCGAGGATATACGCAATCTGATTGAACAGGTGAGGATCCCTCCCCAGATGGGTAAGTACAGCGTTTATATTATAGATGAGGTTCACATGCTCTCACAGGCAGCTTTCAATGCCTTCCTGAAAACACTGGAGGAGCCTCCCGCTCACGCAATATTTATTCTGGCCACCACAGAAAAACACAAAATTCTGCCAACCATTTTATCACGCTGCCAGGTTTTTGATTTCCACAGAATCCAGATCCGGGATATTATTGCTCAATTACAGCGTATTGCCGATAAGGAAGGCATTACCGCCGAAAATTCTGCCCTGAATATCATTGCTCAGAAAGCCGATGGTGCCATGAGGGACGCCCTTTCGATTTTTGATCAGGTAGTCAGTTTTTGCGGTACTGAGGTTACCTATCAACAGGTTATTGATTATTTGAATGTTCTAGATTACGAATACTATTTTCAGCTGACTGAGCTGTTTCTTGCCGGTGAGTTTAAGCAGGCACTCCTGGTTTTTAACCGGATTCTGGAAGAAGGTTTTGATGGACACAATTTTATTTCCGGACTTTCTACTCATTTCAGAGACCTATTGGTCAGCAGAGATCCTCAAACCATTGAATTACTAGAAGTTGGAGAAGAAATTGGCAGAAGGTATCAGCAGATGTCATCTTCGTGTTCAATAAACTTCTTGTATGAGGGATTGAAGATATTGAATGGCTGCGATTTATCCTTTAAGCAGGCTAAAGATCCGCGATTAATGGTGGAACTGGCTTTGATGAGTTTAGCCAGGATCCAGGGAATCCCTGCAGAAACCTTTGTATCCGTTACAAAACCTTCAATCATAGCATCCAGTCCGGCTCCTGCTCACGCAATTTCACCAGCATCAGTACCTTCACAGGTTGCAGCAACATATGCTGCTTCAGCACCTCCGCCTCAGGCTCCGGTTCAACAGCAACCTCAGCAAGCTCCTCCACGGAGCCCTCTGGGGCAAATGACCCGGCTCAGCGATTTCCAGCCGAGGAAACCAGCTCCAACTGAAACTTCTGCCACCATCTCAGTACCCTCAGAACTGAAGGAAGAACCAAAGGAACCTGTTGTGCTTACCGGAGCGCTTCTGAAATCTTACTGGATGGAGTTCGCAGAACAGCTGAAAGACGATCAGCCGAGGTTATACAGCACCCTGACTACTCAAATACCAGATCTTTCTCCAGACAAGAAGATCGTACTGAATTTAAATAATCCTTTACAGGAGAAGGCAATCCGGAGTATTCAAACTGAATTGCTGCAATTTCTCCGGGCCCGATCCGGCCATGGTGACCTGGAAATGCAGACAGCTGTTCCTGAGGAGCATGCTGAAAAAAAACTTTACACGCAGGAGGAAAAATACCAACATCTGCAAAAGAAAAACCCGGATCTTGATCTTTTTCGGCAATCTTTGAATCTGGAATTGGAATAGCCCGGCCTGACAATAATTCAGATGATCGGGTTTGGCTTATGAATTGACTACGAAAACAAGAAAAACATAGAAATGTCTATAATAAACAGTTTAATATCAGGTTTTTTTGGGAATAAATCTGATAAAGATTATAAAACTGCTCTTCCTGTCGTTGAACAGGTTAATGCTTTTACGGCTGAACTGATTAATCTGTCGAATGATGAATTGAGGGATCGCTCAGCTGCCATGCGACAGGCCATCAAAGGACATATTAATGATGAGGAGCAGGAAATCAGCGAAATCAAGGCGAAAATTGAAGCTGACGAGATTCCTGTGGAGGACCGGGAGAAAGCTTTTATTCATATTGACAAGCTTGAAGTACAGATAAAGGATAAGCTGGAAGTGAAGCTCAATGAGTTGCTTCCCCATGCTTTTGCCATAGTGAAGGAAACTGCCCGGCGTTTCAAGGAGAATGAGGAATTGGTAGTCACACCCCGTGATTATGACCGGGACCTGGCTGCACAGCGTGATAGTATTGAAATACAGGGTGATAAAGCAATTTGGAAAAATCATTGGATGGCCGGGGGGAATGAGATTACCTGGGACATGGTGCATTATGATGTCCAGTTGATTGGGGGACTTAACCTTCACCAGGGGAAAATTGCCGAGATGGCAACAGGGGAAGGAAAAACCCTTGTAGCCACACTTCCTGTATTTCTTAATGCTTTGCCCGGCAGAGGCGTTCATATCGTAACCGTTAACGATTATCTGGCTAAGCGTGACTCCGAATGGATGGGGCCGATTTTTCAATTCCACGGATTAACCGTCGATTGCATCGACAGACATCAACCCAACTCTGAAGCACGTCGCTCAGCCTATCTGGCTGATATTACTTTTGGTACCAATAACGAATTTGGTTTCGATTACCTGCGTGACAATATGGCCATATCCCCTGATGATCTGGTGCAGCGGGGTCATAACTATGCAATTGTTGATGAGGTTGACTCGGTTCTTATTGACGATGCCCGTACTCCTCTGATCATTTCAGGACCAGTGCCGAAAGGAGATGATCAGCTTTTCGGGGAATTGAAACCACGTGTGGTTAAACTGGTAAATGCCCAGAGAAATATTTTCAACGAGACCTTCACCCAGGCTAAAAAGCTCATCGCCGAACAAAATGAACAAGAAGGCGGAAAACTCTTGCTAAGAGCACATAAAGGCCTTCCCAAAACCAAAGCGCTGATCAAGTATTTAAGCGAAGAGGGGATGAAGGCCCTAAAGCATAAAACAGAGAACGTGTATATGCAGGAGAACAGCAAAAACATGCACATCGTAACGGATGATCTCTATTTTGTTATCGATGAACAGAATAATTCGGTTGAGCTGACGGAAAAAGGTATCGACATGATCACCGGTGACGGTGAGGATCCGGAATTCTTTGTACTACCTGATATTGGAGTTGAAATGGCCGAGATTGAAAGAACTGCTAAGGATGACAATGAGATATTGCGGCGTAAAGATGAGCTGATACGCGAATTCTCAGTGAAATCAGAACGCGTTCATACGATTAACCAACTCCTGAAGGCTTATACCATTTTTGAGAAAGATGTGGAATACGTCCTGATCGATAATAAAGTTAAGATTGTTGATGAACAAACCGGCCGTATTATGGAAGGCCGGCGATATTCTGATGGCCTCCACCAGGCTATCGAATCTAAGGAAAATGTTAAGGTTGAAGCGGCTACCCAGACTTTTGCCACGATTACCCTCCAGAACTATTTCCGTATGTACCATAAATTGTCGGGGATGACAGGTACTGCTGAAACAGAAGCCGGTGAACTTTGGAGTATATATAAACTTGAAGTTGTTGTAACGCCAACCAACAGGAAAATCATCAGGGATGACCGTGAGGATCTTGTTTATAAAACGAAAAGGGAAAAGTACAACGCGGTTATTGAGGAAATCGTCAAGATAGTGAATGAAGGCCGGGCAGTGCTGGTTGGAACCACCTCGGTTGAGATTTCTGAATTGTTAAGCAGGATGTTGAAAATCCGGGGAATCAAGCATAATGTACTGAATGCTAAACTGCACCAGCGTGAAGCAGAAATTGTAGCCGGAGCAGGACAGCCGGGTGCCGTAACCATTGCTACCAACATGGCCGGTAGGGGAACCGACATCAAACTGCATCCCAATGTAAGAAATGCAGGCGGTTTGGCCATTATGGGAACAGAACGCCATGAATCTCGCCGTGTCGACCGTCAGTTGAGGGGCCGTGCCGGTCGTCAGGGTGACCCGGGAAGTTCTCAGTTCTGTGTTTCTCTCGAAGATGACCTGATGCGCTTATTCGGATCCGACCGGATCGCGAAGATGATGGACCGCCTGGGTTTGAAAGAGGGTGAAGTTATTCAGCATTCGATGATTACCAAGTCGATCCAGCGTGCCCAGACAAAAGTTGAGGAAAACAACTTTGGTATCCGCAAGAGACTGCTGGAATATGATGATGTGATGAACAATCAGCGCGAGGTTGTTTACGGCCGCCGCCGTCATGCCCTGTATGGTGAAAGGATCGAGATAGACATAGCAAATATGATGTCCGACCTGAGCTCTTCGATTGTTGAAGAACACAAGGATAATGAGGATTTTGATTCATTCAGGCTCGATCTGATTCGTTATCTGGCTGTTGATTCACCTGTAACCGAGGCAGAATTTCTTGACATAAAGACAGATCAGGTCAGTCAAAAACTGAATGAGAAATTATTGAAAGCCTTTGAAGGTAAGAATCACTATATGGCACAGCAGGCCTGGCCGGTTATAAAAGATGTTTATGAGCGCGCATCGCATCAGTATGAGAATATCATGGTGCCGATAACTGACGGGCAAAAGACCATCCATATCAGCACAAGCCTGCGAAAATCATATGAAACTCAAAACAGGGAACTGGTCAAAGCTTTTGAAAAAGCAGTTATACTGGTAACAATTGATGAAGCGTGGAAAGAACATCTCCGCGAAATGGATGATCTGAAACAGTCTGTCCAGAATGCCAGTTACGAGCAAAAGGATCCGCTTTTGATTTATAAACTGGAATCTTTTGACCTTTTCAAGAATATGATCGATAAGGTTAACAAGGAAGTGATCTCCATGCTGATGAAGGGACAGATTCCGATCAGCCAGCCTGAACAGGTAAAACAAGCGCAAGCTCGTCAGAAACTGGATATGAGTAAGTATCAGACCAGTAAAACGGATATGCCTTCGTACAGTCCGGGCTCATCAACAGTTCCCGGAGGACCGCCACCTCCTAAACAGATTCAGCCGATACGGGTTGAGAAAAAAATTGGCCGTAATGATCCGTGCCCCTGCGGAAGCGGCAAGAAATACAAGCAATGTCACGGCCGGTCGGAACTACAGGGAATGGCCTGATAAATTTGTTTTCAGATAATCCCGGATCCGGATGCTCAATGCTTCGGATACCGGGGTTAATGGCAATCTTACATTTTCATCACAGATACCCATGTGATGCAAAGCGGCCTTGATACCTGCCGGACTGCCTTCGGCAAAGATGAGTTGTATAAGCTCCAGCATTTCGTAATGGAGCTTTTGAGCCTCGCCTATATTTCTTTCTTCCATTGCACTGATCATCTGGCTCATACGGTCGGGACAGGCATTGGCAACCACCGAAATAACCCCTTCAGCTCCCAGTGAAAGAGTAGGCAGGGTCAGGGCATCATCTCCCGATAACACTGCGAAGCCTTTCGGACGATCGCGGAGAATGGCCATTATCTGATCGAAATTACCGCTGGCTTCTTTGGTGGCAATGATGTTTTTCTTATCTCGGGCAAGGCGAAGTGTGGTATCAGCCGAAATATTTGATCCGGTTCGCCCGGGTACATTGTAGAGAATCACCGGAACCGGGCTGCAATCAGCTATGGCCTCAAAGTGCTTGTACAGTCCGGATTGATTGGGTTTATTGTAATAAGGTGCTACGTTCAGCAGATAGTCGATCCCTTTAAAGGATTGTTCTCCGATCTGTTTGACTACAGCACGTGTATCATTGCCGCCAATCCCCAGTACCACAGGCTTTCGGCCATTATTGGTTTCGAGAATGACACGCACGATTTCCAGTTTTTCATCCTTATCCAGCGTTGGTGTTTCGGCAGTTGTTCCCAGAGCTACCAGAAAATCAATCCCTTTGGATATCGTAAATTCAGTTACCCGCTTCAATGCCGGATAATCAACATTACCATTGTAATCAAATGGGGTGACCAGAGCTACCCCGGCACCGCGAATAGGGGTGGTTTGCATATTAGAAAAGCTTAAAAGATTCAGATTGAGGTTTAAAATCATGCCGGTTTTGAATCGATTGAAGGTATTTTAAGAGGTTGTCCGTGAGATAGGGCAGATCTGTCCGTTCTTTCAAACCGATCTCGAAATCAAACACACCGCGGCAAAAACCTTTGGGTCCGGCATACATTTTAGCCTGAGATTGCCATAAAACAGATTGGAGAGTGAAATTCTCCTCGGTTTCGAGATAGAAAACAATGTCAAAAGCATTGGCAGTGAAAGGCTTGAACTGCTCCTTTTTAGGAGACTTGAACAGGGATAATTCTTCCTGGCAGATAAGCTCAACAGGCATTCCGGGAAAATGTTTCTCGTAGTCGAAAGGGTTGAGTTCTTTTCTTTTATCCGGGATGATTAATAATACATGGCAACGCCGGTCTTGCCAGTGAATTGCCTTTGCAAATTGGATAACCGGGGGCATATTTCCGGATTTCCGCAGATCCGCGAGAATACCGATACTCTTGGCCTCTTTCAAGGGAATAAAGGCCTTTTTACTGCGAATCCGGTGGAAATGGGCCAATAGCCTTGGAATTAAAAATATCCGTTGAATGAATGATATCATAGTATTACAAACATAACAAATTTATAAACTCATCTTCCCCCATCAAAGGAATTGAAAGATCCCTGGCTTTCTTCAGTTTTTCCGGTCCCATGTTTTCACCAGCCAGAATGAAGCTTGTTTTTGACGACACAGAAGATACGTTCTTACCACCGAATTTTTCAACCAGCTCCTTAAGCTCCTCCCGGCTAAAACGGCTGAAAGTGCCCGATATTACAACGGATTTTCCGGTCAGAAGTTGAATCTGCCTGACATTTTCTCCTATTTCCTGGCTAAACTGCAATCCATGCCTCTGCAGTTTTTGAATCAATTGCCGGTTTTTTTCCTGCGAAAACCAGGAGATAATGCTGTCTGCTATACGATCACCAATCTCATCAATTGACATGAGTTGCTCTTTTGAAGCATTCATGATTGTTTTGATACTCCCCATTGCCCTGGCCAGCTTTTTAGCCACAGTTTCACCGACGTACCTTATCCCTAGAGCATAGAGGACACGTTCAAACTGGATTTTCTTCGATTCTTCAATCGCGGTGATCAGGTTGGATGCTGATTTGTCAGCAAATCTGTCCTGGTTAATCAGCTGTTCATAAGTGAGTTCGTAAAGATCGGCGACCGAATTCAATAGTTTAGCCTGAAAGAGCTGGCCGACAGTTTCGCTGCCGGCACTATCGATATTCATGGCCTTTCGACTGATGAAATGTTCAATTTTACCTTTAATCTGCGGCGGACAGAATTCTTCATTTGGGCAGTAATGTTTCGCTTCTCCAGGATCCCTGGTAAGTTCTGTGCCGCATTCCGGGCATTTTGAAATGAATTCGATTCGCTTCGCAAACAAACCCCGTCGGGAAAGATTCACTCCGATAATTTTAGGAATGATTTCTCCACCTTTCTCTATGGTCACAAAGTCTCCGATGTGGAGATCAAGAAGTTGTATCTGATCAGCGTTATGCAGGGATGCCCGTTTGACAATTGTACCGGCCAGTAAAACCGGCTCAAGGTTTGCCACCGGTGTAACAGCGCCGGTTCGCCCAACCTGAAAGTCAACAGATACAAGCCGGGTTTCAGCCTGATCGGGCGGATACTTATAGGCGATGGCCCATCTCGGGCTCTTTGCTGTAAAACCGAGGGTATTTTGCTGTGCAAGAGAGTCAACTTTAATGACTACTCCATCGGTATCAAACGGAAGTCTCTTTCGGGCGTCTTTCCATCTGTCTATAAAAGATAAAACACCATCAATATTTTGATATACTTCAAGATAGGGAGGGATTTTAAACCCCAGGCTGCGAGCCCAGGCCAGATTCTGGCTGTGGGTGGTGCGGGGTAGATCCTCACCGGAAAGGCTATACAGAAAACAGTCGAGCTTCCTCCTGGCAACCAGTGATGAATTCTGCATTTTAAGGGTCCCGGATGCCGCATTTCTGGGATTTGCAAACGGAGCCTCGCCATCCTGAATTCTGTCCTCATTCAGTGTATTAAACACATCGCGGTGCAGTATGATCTCACCCCTGATTTCGAAAAGCGCCGGGCAAGCATCTGCCTGGATCGTTAAGGGTATACTGCGGATGGTTTTAACGTTTGCTGTAACGTCATCGCCGCGTACTCCGTCACCACGGGTTATCGCCCGAATCAACCGGCCATGCTCATAAGTCAGGCTGATAGCCGCCCCGTCATATTTGAGTTCACAGGCATATTCAACAGCTCCTTCTATAAGTTTCCTCAACCTGCTGTCAAAATCAATCACTTCCTCCCGGTTATAAGTGTTCCCCAGAGAATACATGGCTACACCATGTTCACGCTGAACGAACTCCTGGTTGCGGTCATCACCGATCCGTTGAGTTGGTGACAGCGAATCTGCAAATTGCGGATATTCGCGCTCCAGTTCGATAAGTTCCTGCATCAACCTGTCATACTCAAAGTCAGAAACAGAAGGTTCATTAAGAACATAATATCGATAGTTGTGACTGTTCAACTCACTTTTCAGAAACTCAATGCGCTGATAAACAGAAGCAATATCCATTTTTGATCGTTTGTTTAAAAATAGAAAATTATCACTACTTTTACACCGCATCGGTTTGTGGTCACCATTCGGTCACCGCAAGAAGAGGGAATCAGGTGAAAAACCTGAACAGTTTCCGCTGCTGTAAACTCCGTCAACCGCACTGGCAACCCGCCACTGTTCCAAGTTGGGAATGGGAAGGCGCCAGATGAAGGGAGTAAGTCAGAAGACCTGCCTGTGCTAATTTTAACCAAAGGGTTCGGAATAAACCTTAAGGAAATGCACAGATTGAAATATACCATTTTTTCGATTGCGGTTTTGGTAATGCTCCTGGTCAGTGGTAATTATACCCTGTTGGCCCAATCTATGGAGGTACAACTGGATGAGGTCCAGATCAGGGGATCCAGAAAAAGTTCATACACAACCGACCTCCATACGGTTAGAATTGATACCATACTAAAAACCAAATACTTCGGTTGTGATTTATCGCAGATCCTTAAGCAGGAAACGAATCTGAATATAACACAATACGGAGGGCAAGGGTCTTTGGCTTCGATACGCCTAAGAGGTTCAGCACCCTCTCAAACCCAGATCAACTGGAATGGAATACCGGTAAACAGCCCGACAACGGGCAGCATCGATCTGTCGCTGTTATCAGGGGGAATGGCTGATGCCATTGAGATTGCTTATGGAGCCGGCGGATCTCTCTTTGGAAATGGAACTTTCGGAGGATCAATTAACCTGTTTAACAATCCTGATTGGGATAACCGCATATCTGTAAATCTGGCCGGAGAAGCGGGGTCATGGAATCATTACAAAACAGGTATCAGCCTTCGCACCGGCAATAATTCCTGGCAATATCACCTGACCGGATTGTACCAGACGAGCCCGAATACCTATCGCTTCCATAATACATTCAAAGATGGTAATCCGATTGAATACCGGATGAATGACTCTATGAACCTGCTGGTTTTTCAACAGCACATTTTCTTCCGATTGCCGCATAACTGGTTCTTACAATATGGTGCCTGGATTCATAACCGTAATAAACAACTTCCTGCTTCAATGAGCTCGACACCCGTGTTTACTGCTTTCCAGAGAGATCAAAGTATCCGGCAATTTGTAAGGGTTACTAAATGGTATCGGAAATCCTCTGTTGAAATGGTTGCCGCTTATTTTACCGACAGCCTGTTGTATGCTGAAAAAATATCTAAAACAGACTCAATAGTAAAACTATCCGGAATCCGGTCATCTGATACTTACCTGAGTATTTATCATCGTTGGTTCATTTCAAACAATCTGACGTTGGAGAACGGAGCAGACTTTGAATATCAGACTGCTAAAGTTGAGGCATATAACGGTTTAGCCGATGAATCGCGCGGAGCTTTATTCAGCCTGCTGAAATTCATGGTTAAACAATTCTCAGCTAATCTTTCGTACAGGCAAGTGTTTTATTCCATGACTGGGCCAAAACCGCTCTTTTCAGCCGCATTTCAATATCACATGCCGGTTAATGGATTTTCTCTCAAGGGTCAGATTTCAAATAAGTTCAGATTTCCCACCTTGAATGACCGGTATTGGCAGCCAGGCGGTAACCCCGGTCTACTGCCTGAAACAGGTCTGGGGTACGACCTCGGATTTATCTGGGGTGCTGCAAGTTCCACAAAAACAAGTATTAACCTGAGTTCCTTGCTGTTCATTCAGCAGATAAACAACTGGATACAGTGGGTGCCAACCGGTAATTACTGGTCGCCCCAGAATATAAGACAGGTGAAATGCCAGGGCCTTGAGTTGGATCTTACCGGTCGGTGGAAAATTGGAACTGTCGGATTGATTGCCAAAACCATGTACACCTACACAGAAAGTTTTGATATGAGTCTTCCTGCAGCAGAAACAAGATATCATCGCCAATTGGCTTATGTGCCTTTCCATCTGCTTAAAATTCAGGCTGGTATTAATTTCCATTGGTTTGAGGCAACAATGAGTTATAAATATACCGGACGACGATTTACATCCGATGATCATGACCCCTGGCTGGATCTGAATCCTTACCATCTGGCCGACTTCTCAATCAGTTATACTTTTTTAACGAAGAAGGATAAGATTATTCTAACGGGAAATATTTCTAACCTGTTCGATACCAGTTACCAGTTGATACGCGCGTATCCCGCTCCCGGGAGATCATTCTATGTATCTGTAAATTATTTATTTAATCAAAAAAATCAGAAGAGATGATTAGAAGAAAATTGAACATGTTTTTTGTTTTCGGAGCAGTATTGCTGGCTTCATGTGTCAAGGAAAATCCTGATGGTGATAGTGATGTTGGATTTCTGCATGGTGCCTATATAACTAATGAAGGGGCGTTTGGTAACAGTAATGGTTCAGTCAGCTATTTCGATACCGACTCGGCCATCATGGTTAACCATGTTTTTGAATCGGTTAATGGGCGTCCTTTGGGTGATGTGGTGCTGTCAGTTTCCATTGCCGGGGATAAAGCGTTCATCGTGGTAAACAATTCGCAAAAGGTGGAAGTTGTTGATCTGAAAACTTTTGAATCTATTGGTGTTATTGATGGTCTTGAATACCCCAGATATTTCCTGGCCATTAATGATAAAAAAGGTTACCTGACCGATGGTAATTTCAACGGACGTGTTTATGTAATTGACATTGAATCACTTAGCATTACAGATACGATTCCTTGTGGTACCGGACCGGAAAAAATGATCCTCTATGAAAAGAGAGTTCTGGTTGCCAATTCAGGGGGGTGGGGTAATGACAGTACCCTTACGGTTATTGATACGGGAACTGATAAGGTTTCTGCAACCTGGGTTGTTGGCATGGATCCAACTGATCTGGTGCTGGATAAGGACAAACAACTTTGGATTTTGTGTAAAGGAAAGGTTGTTTGGAACATGGATTGGACCATCGGAGAAGAAACTTCCTCATCTTTGGTAGTTTTGGATCCGGTATCGGGGAAATTGAAACAAACCGTAAATATTGGTTCAGTCGGCGACTTTTTTTGGCCGCAGCGGATCGGAATCAATAAGAACAAGGACAAGATTTTTTACCTTGAGGCAGAAGGAATCTATTCAAGAAGCATTAGCGGCAGCAGTAGTGGAAGTCAGCCATTGATTTCCAAAAACCTGTATGGTTTTGGGATTGATCCTGAAACTGACCTGATTTATGCGCTTTATGCCCCATCGTTTACCACTTCAGGTTGGATGTTCAGGTATAAACCCGACGGACTTCGGGTGGATTCATTGGAGGTAGGAATCGGGCCGAGCCAGATCGTCTTTAATTAGTTCGGTAACACCAAATTCCCTTCGGAGATGACACGGCTCCGAGGGGAATGAGGTGACGCTTCCAAGAGCATTTGAGGTAAGGGGAGCGGTCCCCGCTTTCGCGGGGATGACACTTCTCCGAGGGTAAAAAAAGCTAGAATAAATTTTCCTTTTAGGGTGCTTTTATGCATCTAATATCAAAAAGTGAAAATGAAAACCTACCAATTCTTTGTTTACATTCTGGCAACAGATAATAATAAAGTACTATACATTGGGGTGACCAATAACCTGAAACGCAGGGCTGTAGAACACAAAAAGCATCTTATTACCGGATTTACAGCTCATTACAATGTTGACAAGCTGATATATTACGAAACGTTCGATTTTGTGGAAGATGCAATTCGGCGAGAAAAGCGGTTAAAAAAGTGGAACCGGCAATGGAAGAATGAGCTTATTACAGCAAAAAACCCTGATTGGCGCGACCTTACACTCACACTCTAATCCACACTACCTCTTTCTTTAATCGGAGCCGTGTCATCCCCGCGAAAGCGGGGAACGCTCTCTTTACCACAAATGCTCTTTACAGCGTCATTAAATTACCTTCGGAGATGACACTTCTCCGAAGGTTCCTTACTGCTTACTGCCTACTTTTCCTTTAGGTCGTTAAAATTTCTACTTTTGACCGTTATTTCAGATACAGGGGAGCTCATGAAAAAGCCGCTATTGATTTTTGTTACATTCCTTTTGCCATTTGTTCTGAATGCCCAGATTGAATATCCGGGAAAGCCCTGGAGTCAGGAGCTGAAACTGAAATCTTCTCCGGCAAGCGTCACTTTTTCCGGATTATCTCCCAAAGCTGCCATTTCCTATCTTTCATCATTTCCTCCGGAACTGAAGGTGATGGTTTTTGCATATCCTTTTGATACACTGCTAACTGCAGATCGGCAGGGGACCTGGGAAACACTTCGCGATGGATCCAGGATCTGGCGCCTTTCAATTTACTCGCCAAAAGCACTATCATTAAATCTGATTTTCAGCCGGTTCAAATTACCTGCCGGAGCCAATGTATACCTCTATACACCGGATTATCAAACTATTCGCGGAGCTTTTACCTCAAAAAACCAGACAGCCTCAGGCGTTTTGGCTACAGTTCCGCTGCCTGGCGACAGGGTAACCGTTGAACTTAACCTTCCTGCAAACGCAGAGTTTATGCCGATCCTGGAAATCTCGAAAGTTTCACATGATTTTAAGGGTTTTTTTAGCTCATCATTAAGTGAGCCAACTTCCGGAGACTGCAACATTGATATAAACTGTCCTGCGGGGGCCAATTGGCAGACAGAGAAGAAATCTGTGGTTAAGTTTATTCGCGGGGGAGTTTGGCTTTGCTCCGGCGCCCTGATCAACAATGTACGGAATGATGGCCGGCCATTGCTGTTAACAGCCAACCATACAATTGGTACTGAAACACATGCGGAACAATCGATTTTCTTTTTCCGGTATGAACGTCCCTCCTGCGGAAACGGAAACGGAACACTGCAATATACTTTGTCGGGCTCGACACTGCTTGCCACAACCAGTAAGGTGGATTTCAGTCTGGTTGAGCTTAGTTCTGCACCCCCGCAGAATTATGAGCCTTATTATGCGGGCTGGGATCGGCGGGTTTTTACTTACCTGGACACGGTAACCTGTATTCACCATCCCGGCGGTGACGTGAAAAAAATATCGAAATCATATCGAAAAGTGTTGACCGGAGATTTTGGGGGAGGATATGACGCTTCTACTCACTGGCACATAAGTGCATGGGATGTGGGTACTACCGAACCCGGATCATCCGGTTCACCATTGTTTAATATCGACCATAGGATTGTAGGAGACCTCACCGGCGGGGATGCCAGCTGCTTAAACAATATTAACGACTATTTTCAGAAATTTTCTGTCAGCTGGGATAAATATCCGGATCAAGCCAGCCAGCTGAAGTACTGGCTTGATCCGGAACAAACAGGAGTATTCGTTCTCAATGGATATGATCCGTTTTCCGGAGGTAAACCGGTAGCCAACTTCAGCATCCGTCCGGAACAGATACAGGTTGGCCGGAAAGTTTATGTTACCGACCGGTCCACAGGAATGCCAAATTCCTGGACATGGTCATTTGAGAATGGTAATCCGGCTGTTTCAAAACTTCAGGTACCAGAACCGGTTAAGTTCTCACTTCCGGGAACCTACCATATTACTTTACACGTAAAGAATGAACAGGGAATCAACTCGCTGCAGCAAACGATAACGGTTTCCGATTACCCTTCCTATGCAATTAGCGAAACCCGGATTGTGCCGGAACGTCAAATCGAATTAACAGATCAAAGTACCGGACATCCGGTTTCCGTTTCCTGGTCCGTTACGGGTGCATCAACACCGGTGTATGCAGGATCAACTGTGGAATTGAGTTTCCTGAATCAGGGTGAATATTCTGTATCCGAAATCGTTGAATTTCCGGACTTGACGGATACACTGATACATTATAACCAGATCAGGGTAATTCCTGATGTGCTTGCGTACCGGTCCTATACCTACAGTAATGTTCAAACAGATGAACATACCGGCTATTCAGCAATGGGGAGCCAGGGATATCTGCCGGGATCCAATAACCTGGGCATGAATGCATTTGCTGAGGCTTTTCGCAATCATTCTGATACCACCTTCATCATTAACGGAATTACTATTCCAATAGAAGTAAGATCGAAATGGTCGGGTAATTATTACCTGCCCTTGGTTGTGTGGAATGCTAATAAACAGGTGGTTGCGAGAGATTCTGTTTTGATCTCCAACTATCAGCCTGAAAGCCGCTTTACGAAATGGCTCAAGAGTCCGGTGAATTTTGATACCCTGATTTATGTCGGGTTTGAAGTGCGGCCCTGGGATCAGGGAACCTTTGTGTCGAAAATGGCTACTGACCGCGGTGAAATTGGAAAGAATACCGCTTATATTGTTAAGGGTACTCAATGGCAGTCTGTTACCGATGTCGCCGGTATCCATACATCATTCGATTTTTCCCTGGAAACCTCGGTTCTCATGAATTCCTTTAATCAGGAAATCAGAATTCTTCCGAATTATAATGATGGAAATTTTACAGTCGACCTGGGTACCCTGGTGTTTAACAAGGTGGATTTATCAATCTATAATATTAAAGGACAGAAGGTTATTGCGGATGTGTCTAAAAGCGATAATCAGATCACTTTCCAAGTTTTACCGCCTGTTCCCGGAGTTTATGTGGTCCGGTTAGTCATCGACAACTATCAGTTTGCCACTAAATTGATGATCATCCGGCATTAGCGGCGAGATTAATGACCGGCCAGGTACTGCGTGAAAAATGGTTTTATCTGATCAACGGAAATACTCTTGGCAATTATCCTGCGTTCAGCATCAAGAATGTACATCGTTGGTGTGGTGAAGGCCTGATATTTTTGGATCATATCTCTGACCTTTTGCGGGGAATACACATTGATCCAGCTTAACTGATGATCTGTGATGAACTTAATCCATGAAACCTTATCTGTCCGGGTATTCAGTGCCACGACTTCAATTCCCATTTGCTTCAGATCGGCATATTGGCTATGCAATTTGACGGTTGCTTCTTTACAAAAACCGCAATCCGGGCTCCAGAAATAAAGAATCAGGTATTTCGACTTAATATCCTTTATTTCAATAGGTTGTTCGTCATTGTTCACCAAACCTTCCAAAACGGGAGCAACCGTACCTAACAACAAAGGTTTAAGCTCATTTACCCTGTAGCGGATTCCCCGTAAATTGGCCGAATCAATCCACGGAGTTTCACCAGTAAGGTAATAGTTCTCAGCTATATACACATACACGGCATCAGTTCCCATGATCTCAGGATCAGTATATAGGTTAAAAAGATACTGAACTACAAACTGATACATATTCTTTGCAGGCTTTGATCGTTCGATGATCTGCCTGGCTTCCTGAATAATGGTATCCGGTATCGGGGGCACAACCTGCTTAAAGTATTGGTCCAGCTTCGTCTCAATCAAGGGAGTTCTTAGAAGCTTTTCATCGGTAAAATCCACACCATCGAAAAAGTGTACCCTGACGAATTGGTATTGCTTCATCTGATTATCCTGGGTATCAGGTTTCCCTAATGATTCCGGGATTCTTACCGGCTTCATTCCTTTGATAAAATTGCCGGGTAATGTCCTTGCAAGATCATGAATAGCCGAATCCCACAAATAGTTGTTCGATTTTTGTATTTGCTGCAATGCCTTGTTAAGCAACTGTGTACTGTCCGAAGCCAGATTCCCCTTTTTCAATCGGTTCTGGATCAGACTGGTGCGACTTCTGTTGAATGCGTATTTCTGCTGCCACTCCTGGAATCGGCTGTTTTCAGGAGAACCGGAGAAAGATAAACTATCCGCGGGAGCCGAAGCTCTGGTGGATATGCTGAAAATCTGATTCTTATCCAGAAAAAATTCTGCGAATTTCTTATCCGGGAAAACCATTTGATACATTCCTTCAGGCATTGGATTAACCCCTTCAAACACTGCATTGCCGTTAACGTCAGTTTTGACGGTATCATCAGTATAAAATTTTAATCCCATCCGATGAGAGAGAATTACTTCCTTGTTCTGCAGATCAGGCACATACAGGGAAATCCGGAATCCCTGGCCAGCCAGTCCGCTCGATGAAAAACAGATTATTACCGTTATAAGGAATGAAAATCGAATTGGCTTCATGCTCATTTTTTCCCGCAAAGATAAATAGACATTGACTACATTTGACGAAACGATTAGTTTATGCTGTCAGTACTGATCCCCGTAAAAGATTGGAATCCTTACAGCCTGGTTGAATCGCTGGCTGCTCAATTACTTCAATACGGACAACCCTATGAGATATTGGTCAGCGACGATAGCGCTTTCACGGAATCATCAAAGATTTCACGGCTGGTTAGTCAGATACCGGGTGTAATTTACTTTTGCCGCGAAAAACCTCTAGGGCGAAGTGCCAACCGGAACTTTCTTGGTGATCAGGCGAAATATCAATATTTCTTGTTTATTGATGGTGACGCCGGTATAGCGGAGGGAAATTATATACAGAATTATCTGGACCGGTTAAGTTCTGATTCGGTTTTGTGCGGGGGTACTCTATACAACAAAGTGCCACCGGAAAATCCCGATTTTCTGCTGAGATGGAAATATGGCAGATCCAGGGAACAATCTGATGCCAAAAAAAGGCAGGAACGCCCCTGGAAATCATTCTCTACTTTCAATTTTCTGATTCTGGCCAAGGTTTTCAAAGGCATACGGTTTGATGAATCCATTACGGGATACGGTCATGAAGACACCATTTTCGGAATAAACCTGCATCAATCCGGGGTGAAAATTATACACCTGAATAACGGTTTGATTCATCTTGGACTTGAATCCTCATCAATTTATCTCGAGAAAATCAGGGAATCGGGGGCCAATCTTTGCCTTCTGGATTCAAGAATGAGGTTTCCTTCCAAATATATTGGTGATTTCAGCCTGCTGGCTTCATGGAAGCGGTTGAAAAAACTTAAGATCGCCTGGCTGGTGGCAGCCTGGTTCAGATATCGCAGAAAAAGCATTGAGAAGAGGCTGTGCGGTCCAAATCCATCCCTGTTACTCCTTGATTTATACAAACTTGGTGCGATAAGTCACATTGGCTGATCTTTATTATCTTTGCGGCTCTTAATTTCAAAAGATGGAGCGTATTGAAAATCGTATTGCCCGAATAACATCATTGGCAATCCGGGAATTGTATAATAGCGAGGAGAATCCGGAAAATATCCAGGTACAAAGCACCCGTAAGGACCAGAAAGGGGATTACACGGTTGTTACATTTCCTTTGACCAGGATTTCCAGGAAAAAGCCAGAGGAAACCGGAACCGAAATTGGCAATTACCTGAAAGCCCATCTTCCTGAAATTTCAGATTTTGAGGTGGTTAAAGGTTTTTTAAACCTGATTCTGGCAGATAAATTCTGGGTTGACTTCTTTAAAGGCATTGCCGGTGATCTTGAATATGGCCATAAAACGGTAGACGCTGATTCACCGGTGGTAGTGGTCGAATATTCATCGCCCAATACAAACAAACCACTGCATCTGGGGCATATACGGAATAATCTGCTCGGATTTGCCGTTTCAAGGATCATCTCGGCCGCAGGTAATCGGGTGAAAATGGTCAACCTGGTCAACGACAGGGGGATTCATATCTGCAAATCGATGCTGGCCTGGCAAAAATGGGGTAATGGAATTACCCCGGAATCATCCGGATTAAAAGGAGACAAGCTGGTTGGAGAATTCTATATCCGTTTCGATAAGGAATATAAAATTGAGATACAGGAACTGATATCCAAAGGATTAAGCGAAGAACAAGCAAAGGCCGAGGCCCCGATTATTAAAGAAGCCCAGGATATGTTGCTCAAATGGGAGAACAGTGATCCTGAAACCATTGAATTATGGTCGAGGATGAATGGCTGGGTTTATGAGGGCTTCGACAAAACCTACCGGCAGCTTGGCGTTTCGTTCGATAAATTTTATCATGAATCGGAAACCTATAAGCTCGGTAAGGATTTGGTCACAGCGGGTCTTGACAGCGGGGCTTTGTTCCGGAAAGAGGATGGCTCAGTTTGGGCAGATCTGACTTCCGACGGACTGGATCAAAAGCTTTTATTGAGATCTGACGGAACCAGCGTTTACATGACTCAGGATCTGGGAACTGCGCACCAGAGATTTGAAGAGTTTCAATTTAATAGGCACATATATGTTGTTGGTAATGAGCAAGATTACCATTTTAAGGTACTGAAGCTGATTCTTAAAAAACTAGGCTTTGATTGGGCCGATAAGCTCTATCATTTATCCTATGGAATGGTTGAATTGCCCCAAGGGCGGATGAAATCCCGTGAAGGAACCGTGGTGGATGCCGATGACCTGATCCTGGAGATGGTGGATACAGCCCGGAAAGTTTCGGCCGAATTAGGCAAGCTGGAGGATTTTCCGGTTGAAGAGAAGGAACTGGTTAATTACCGGATTGCTTTAGGGGCCCTCAAATATTACATCCTTAAAGTTGATCCGCAAAAAACCATGATGTTCAATCCTGAGGAATCAATTGATTTTAACGGAAATACAGGCCCTTTCATCCAATATACCTGTGTCAGGATCCGCTCGGTTGAGCGAAAAGCCACTGAAATGGCAATTAAGGCAGGTATTGAACTGAATTCCAATCTGGAACTGGATCCCAGGGAAAGTACCCTGTTGAAGAGAATCTATCAATATCCCGATATACTGGAAGAAGCAGGCCGATCGCTGTCACCGGCCCTGGTTGCCAACTATTTTTACGAATTGGTGAAGGAGTATAACCATTTCTATCAGATTTGCCCGATTTTAAAAGAACCTGATACCAAAAAACGTGATTTCAGATTGGCACTGTCGAAGTTTATCGCCAATCATATTCAGGATGGTATGGGATTATTGGGAATCGAGATACCGGAAAGGATGTAAAATATTTGTAATTAATTATGTTTGAAAATCTTAGCGAGCGTTTAGAACGGTCTTTTAAATTACTCAAAGGCCAGGGTAGAATTACCGAAATCAATGTGGCAGAAACTCTGAAAGAGGTCCGCAGAGCTTTGTTGGATGCCGACGTGAATTTTAAAATTGCGAAGGATTTTACAACTACTGTCAAGGATAAAGCACTCGGCCAGAACGTTTTGTCAGCAGTAAAACCATCGGAAATGATGGTTAAGATTGTCCATGACGAGTTGGTTCAGCTAATGGGCGGTCAGAAAACTGATCTTAACTTAAAAGGGAACCCAACGGTTATCCTGATAGCCGGACTTCAAGGCTCCGGTAAAACAACCTTCAGCGGAAAACTTGGTAACTTCCTGAAGACCAAGCGGGGCAGACAGCCACTTCTTGTTGCCGGTGACGTGTATCGTCCAGCCGCTATTGAACAATTGAAAATTATCGGCGAGCAGGCCGGAATCCCGGTTTATGCCGAAGATGGGATCCTTGATCCGGTTGTGCTGGCTAAAAATGGTATCCGGCATGCCCGGCTGCACGGATTTGATCTTGTGATCATCGATACAGCAGGCCGTTTGGCTGTCGACGAAATGATGATGAAAGAAATCACCGCGATAAAAGCCGCGGTGAATCCGGAGGAGATACTGTTTGTGGTAGACTCCATGACCGGACAGGATGCTGTAAATACGGCCAGGGAATTCAACGACCGCCTGAATTTTGATGGAGTGGTACTGACCAAGCTTGATGGCGATACCCGTGGCGGTGCAGCCTTGTCCATTCGCTCTGTGGTTAATAAGCCGATCAAGTTTGTGGGAACCGGTGAAAAGCTGGATGCCCTGGAAATTTTCTATCCTGAACGAATGGCCGACAGGATTCTGGGGATGGGCGATATCGTAACCCTGGTTGAAAAGGCTCAGGAACAATTTGACTCGGAAGAGGCAGTCAGAATGCAGCGTAAACTGGCGAAGGACACGTTTAATTTTGATGATTTCCTCAAGCAGATCCAGCAGGTCAAGAAAATGGGTAATATCAAGGAACTGGCCAGCATGATCCCGGGAATGGGTAAAGCCATTAAAGACCTTGATATGGACGATGATTCGTTCAAAAGCATCGAGGCCATTATTCATTCCATGACCCCGGGCGAACGGCAGGATCCATCCCTTTTGAACGGTAGCCGTAGAAAACGGGTTGCCTCAGGAAGCGGGACAACTGTACAAGCTGTAAATCAATTGCTTAAACAGTTCGATGAAACCCGCAAAATGATGAAAACGGTTGCGACCGGTAAAAATCTGGGCCGAATGATGGGAAATAGTCCTTTAGGAAGAAGATAATCGAACAATCATGATAATTATTGACGGTAAAAAGGTTGCTGCCGAACTTAAGTCGGGTATTCGGGATGAGGTAATCCGGAGAAACTCACTGGGTTTGAAACAACCTCATTTGGCAGCTATTTTGGTTGGAAATGATGGCGGCAGCGAAATTTATGTAGCCGCCAAAGTAAAAGATTGCCATGAAGTCGGGTTTCAGTCAACCCTGATCCGCTTTACTGATAATGTCAGTGAATCGGAACTGCTGGGTGCTGTTAACCAGCTTAACCAGGATCCTTCTGTTGATGGTTTTATCGTTCAGTTGCCTTTACCCCGCCATATCAACGAAAATAAAATCATTGAAGCCATTGACCCATCGAAAGATGTTGATGGCTTTCATCCTGTTAATATCGGGAAAATGGCCATTGGATTGCCGTCTTTCCTGCCTGCTACACCATCCGGAATCCTGCAGCTGATTGATTATTACAATATTGAAACCTCAGGCCGTCACTGCGTTATTATTGGTCGCAGTAATATCGTGGGGACTCCCTTGTCCATCCTTTTATCCCGGAAATCTAAACCCGGAAACTGCACGGTTACGCTATGCCATAGCAGTACACATGGATTAAAGGAGTTGTGTCATCAGGCTGATATTATAGTTGCTGCATTAGGAAAGCCGGGCTTTCTGACCGGTGATATGGTAAAAACGGGTGCGGTGATTATTGACGTTGGTACAACCAGAATACCCTCAAAAACAACGAAATCAGGTTGGAAACTATCCGGAGATGTTGATTTTAATGAGGTGTCTCCAAAATGTTCCTACATTACTCCGGTTCCCGGTGGAGTAGGGCCAATGACCCGTATTGTACTGTTGCAGAATACGCTAAAGGCTGCCGGTGATAAGAAGAAATAGGTTTTTATTCCTGGTTGGGGTTTTTAGCCTTTCCGCGATATCTGCATTCAGTCAGGTTGTTAAGGGTGATACGGCCCTGATTTCGCTTGATGAGGTTACCATTACGGCTGCCCGGATTCCGGAAAATGCACGACAGTTTACCCGAATTACCAGAATCATTACACGTAAGGAAATCGAATCATCAACAGCCCGTGATCTGGCTGATCTTCTTGAATATATACCCGATATCGATGTCCGGCAAAGAGGTCCGATTGGAGTTCAATCCGATATCAGCCTTCGCGGAGGAACATTCGACCAATTTGCGGTACTGATCAACGGAATCAATTTCAGTGACCCCCAAACCGGTCATTTTCAGATGGATATACCGATTCCTTTAAGCATGATCCGGCGTATAGAGGTTTTATCGGGATCGGATGTCAAATCCCTGGGATCCAATGCCTTTACCGGAGCTATCAATATAGTTACCGATGCACCTTCCGGCAAAAATATACATGTAGGACTATCTGGTGGACAAAATGGCTTCTTACAGGCAGGAATCGATGCGAGGAACCGCTCCGGGAACTGGTGGCAGCAATCGGGTATTCTTTTACAGAAATCGGATGGCTATCGGGAGAATACCGATTTTAACAACCTGAACGGTTTTTTTCAAACCGGTTTGAGCCATAACCGGCTTGATCTTTCACTGATGGCAGGAGGATTGAAAAAGGCTTTCGGGGCCAATAGCTTTTATACAGCAAAATACCCCAACCAATTTGAGAAAACCGGATCCGGCTTTACTGCTATCCAGGCAGATTATAAAGGGAAAGTAAATCTTAGGCAATCTATTTATTATCGATTGCACACCGATGAATTTTCTTTATTCCGGACCGACCCGCCGGAATGGTACCAATCGCCAAACTACCATCTGTCACAAACTGCTGGCAGTAAGACCGATGCCTGGTTTACCACCGGTCTTGGGAAAACAGCCTTCGGATTTGAATTCAGGCATGAATCGGTCTGGAGCACTGTTCTCGGAGAAATTTCCGAAACCCCTAAACCAATAACCGGAATCGCCGGGGTTGACTACACCCGTTTTGGATCGCGAAACCATTTTAGTTTATCTGCTGAGCACCAGGTTGTAATGGGTCGTTTCAAGTGGAATGGGGGAGTGGTGCTGCATAAAGTGCAGTCGGTAAAGAACTATTTTCAGGTTTATCCCGGTCTGGATATCAGCTATTCGGCAACCAACTCATTAAGAACATACCTGTCCCTAAACCGGGCTTTCAGGCTGCCCACCTTCACCGAACTTTATTACAAATCCCCAACCAATCAGGGTAATGCAGGATTATTACCCGAGACGGCCTGGCATGCGGAAACCGGTGCCGAATACCGCCTGGGCGGTTTCTCTGCTAAATTAATTGGATTCTACCGTTTCGCATCCCAATCCATCGATTGGGTGAGAGCGGACAATGAAACCATCTGGCATACCGAAAACCTTGGACAAATCCGTACCTACGGAATTGAGTCCGGCATTTCCTGGTTGCCTGTGCACCCGTACGGTTTAATGAAAGTTATAGATCGTTTTGATTTGGGGTACCGACGTTATTTTCAGCATCATACTGTGGAATCGTACAATTCCCAATACGTTCTGGATTATCTGAAATGGAAAGTGACTACCGGCCTGACTCTGAAAATTGGAGCCCCTTTCCGCCTCACGGCCAATTTGGTTTGGCAGGAAAGAAACGGATCCTACACTACTTTCGATGCGGATCAAAATATGGTAGAAGTTGATTACAAACCGTTTATGGTAATGGACATTAAGCTATCGTATATATTCAGGTGGATTAATCTCATAGCCGAATGCACCAATATCTTAAATCAGGAGTACTTTGATCTGGGAAGCGTGCCTCAGCCGGGTGCCTGGTATAAAGCGGGAGTTGAGATCAATCTGGTTGGAAAGCCTAAGTAAATTAGTACTTTTAGTGCAAATCATAAAGCTATGAAGGGATATGCTTTGAAACAGGTTTCGGTATGCCTGTTCGGTTTGATGCTGTTTAATTCTTGCAGTCAACAACCTCAGAAGGGTTTGGGCCCGACAGGGGAACAAGGAATGGTTGTTACTGCACATCCTGAAGCTTCCAGAATCGGTCTGACGATCCTCCAGCAAGGGGGTAATGCAATGGATGCCGCCATTGCGGTGGAATTCGCACTTGCCGTCTGCTATCCGGCCGCCGGAAATATTGCAGGTGGGGGATTCTGGGTGGTTCGAACCTCAGAAAAGAATGTGTATACCCTCGACTACCGGGAAAAGGCCCCGATGGCCGCAACAAAAGATATGTACCTCGGACCCGATGGAGAAGTTGTCAAAGGATTGAGCACCCAAACGATCCTGGCATCCGGTGTACCCGGAACAGTAGATGGCATGGTAAGGGCTCATGAAAAATTCGGATCCCTTCCCTGGAGAGAGGTTGTTCAACCTGCTGTAGATATGGCCAGAAAAGGCTTTCCCCTCACCAAAGCCCAGGCTGCTGATCTAAATTCCATCCGGAAAACCCTTCTCGAAAGGAATAGCTGGAAGCCTGTATTTGTAAGTGATTCTGCCTGGAAGGAAGGAGATCTTCTTATTCAACCCGATCTGGCAAATACCCTTGAACGGATTCGCGATTCAAAACGGGACGGATTTTATTCGGGCCTGACTGCTGACTATATTATAGGACAGATGAAGGAATCAGGTGGACTGATCACTTACCAGGATCTTCAGGACTACCAGTCTGTATGGAGAGAACCCATTACCGGTACCTACCGTGATTATCGTTTTTATTCCATGGCACCTCCTTCCAGCGGCGGCGTCGCACTAAAACAACTTTTAGGTATCATATCAAAATCGGATATTAAATCTTTCGGCTACAATTCGGTTAAAACCATTCACTATATGGTTGAGGCTGAGAAAAGGGTATACGCTGATCGTGCTGAATATCTGGGTGATCCATCATTTGTTAATGTTCCAGTTGAGCAATTGACCAATGCAAAGTACCTGAACAAACGTGCAGCCGAGATCAAACCGAACCTGGCAACACCATCAGATTCTGTCCGTCCGGGGAAAGTCAATATGCAGGAAAGCCTTGAAACCACTCACTATTCCGTTGCCGACCGTTGGGGAAATGCCGTTGCTGCAACCACTACGCTAAATGGCGGATACGGGAACCGCATCGTGGTGAAGGGTGGGGGTTTCTTCCTCAATAATGAGATGGATGACTTCAGTTCCAAACCCGGATCCCCAAATGTATACGAACTGATTGGAAATGAAGCTAATGCCATTGCACCGGGAAAACGAATGCTGAGTTGCATGACCCCAACCCTGGTAACAAAAAATAACCAATTGTTTATGGTGGTTGGAAGTCCGGGAGGATCTACCATTATTACATCCGTTTTCCAGACAATTCTAAATGTTATCGACCATGGAATGACCATGCAGGAAGCCGTTAGCGCCAAACGATTTCATCACCAGTGGCTTCCTGATCTGATCCAATATGAACCTGAAGCTATTGATTCTCTTACCGTAACAAGGCTTACTGAAATGGGCCATCATCTAAAAAAAATCGGAAAGATCGGACGGGTTGATGCGATCTTGTTTTGGCCGGATGGGAAGATGGAAGGCGGAGCTGATCCGAGGGGCGATGACACAGCAAAAGGGTTTTGATGTTGACAGCTTATGTTGAACATGAAATCACGTTTTCAAAAGCTGTTCGCAAAAGTTTGCCTCTTCATTTCGGGGTGGAAACTGGAAGGAGAAATCCCTGACCTCCGCAAATGCGTGATTATCGGAGAAAGGTGGTTGGGTAGGACCCGTCTTTTATCCGGGTGCAGACATTGAAAAGGATATGCAAGAAATAGCTCTGTTTTATTTTACAATCCAGGCAAAATACCCGGCCAATTTCTACCTTCAGGTTAACAGGCATTGAAGACTCTTCCTGCTAACTGTCCACTGATAACGCTGATATCACTGATAACACGGATGTCGTTTGCAAAAACCAGCATTATCAGTGATATCAGCGTTATCAGTGGACAGTTTAAAAAATCAGCGCATCAAAAAGTACCTCCACCGGATGCAACGCCCTTTTACCCGTTCCATCGAGAATCTGGTGCCGGCAGGATGTCCCGGATGCACAGATCAAATCCTTTTCATCAGCTTCCCTTACCCGGGGAAATAGCACCAATTCCCCCACTTTCATAGAGAGGTCAAAATGCTCTTTCTCAAAACCGAAGGCGCCAGCCATGCCGCAGCAGCCGGAAGGGATCTCTGCACATTCGTAATTTTTTGGAAAATTTAAAACGTAAAGTGTTGATGAAGTGGATACT
>JBBAAF010000028.1:0-34435 GCA_041658425.1 Bacteroidales bacterium
TGTCCCGGCCAGGCATCGATCACCACGTTCGCCGAATCGCCGAGGTTGACTTTTACGATATCCCGGTCGGACAACGCGGTGCGAATGATCCAGCTTTTTCCGCTGATTCCCAGTGTATAAACAGGATATCCGGGAGCCACCAGCTCATTCTCTTTTACCAGTTGCCGAAGGATTACCCCGCTTTTGGGAGCCATTATTCTGGAATGCGACTGGTTAAACTGGGACATGTCCAAAACCGATTTCGATACGTTCATGGTGGTTTCGGCATTTTGCATTTGCTCGAGGGTCGCCACGCTGTCGGCGTACAGGTTTTTCGCCCGATTATAATCGCGCAATGCCTTATCGTACCCATTTTTAGCCTGATTTACCTGGGCATTGATCTCCGACAGGTTGAGCACTGCCAGGAGTTGTCCCTGTTTTACGGCATCGCCCTCCTTGAAATAGGTACGCGCCACGATACCCCCGGTTTTGAAAGATAATTTGGTCTCCTCGCTGGTCGTTACAATCCCGCCAGACCGCACCGGAAGGCTAATCTCCTGAATGACCACCGGCGCCACCCTCACCTTCACTGGCTCAACCTTCACCGCTTCCTTCACCGGCGCCGGCTTACATCCCGTAAATAAAATCACAAAGGCCAGCAAGAGCGTTGTCATCCCCGCGCAGGCGGGGACCCCGTCCCTCGAAGCACTACCGCTCCTTGTCATCCCGGCGAAGGCCGGGACCCCTTCCCTGACCACGGTACTCTGCCCTGTCATTCCCTCGAAAGCGTTGTCATCCCGGCGAAGGCCGGGACCCCGTGACGCTGTACGTAGGCCAATTAACGAAACACCACTATATCTTTTCATACCGTCCTGTTTTTTAAATTTTATTTATGGCACAAACCTTCTCAAATTCCGAATAATCAGCCAGATAAGTATACCTGGAAATGATCACATTCTCCTCTGCCTGCGTAAGCGTCGTCCTTGCATCGATAAATTCGATGAGATTTGCCTGACCCTCTTCGTATCGCCGTTTGACCAGACGGAATCCCTCACGTGCACTTTTTACCTGGCTCGTTGCGGATTCGATTCCTGCCTGCGCGGATTTCAGCTCGTTCAGAGCATTGATGACCTGAAGTTCGATCTGTTTTCGTACCTCCTCCGATTGCTGATCGAGCATCTCTTTCTGCAGTTTAGCCTGCCTGATCTTTGCCCGGTTCTGGAAGCCGGCAAACAGGTCCCAGGTTAAGATTGCCGAAGCCTGTGCAAAATCGGCATCTTTATTGATCTTATATTTTTCGCCCTGGATGCCGTAATCGGCTACTATCATTATGTTTGGCAGAGCTCCTGCCTGGTTCATCTGCAATTGCAGGGCCGTGATTTTATCGTAACTATTAAGCTTTTTCAATTCTTCCCGGTTGGTGAGGGCTGACTCCCGCCAGGTATCGGATTCTGCAGCTAAAACGGGTAATATGTCCGGCTCCGATAAGATGATTGGTTCGGTTAACGATCTGTTTAACAGGAAATTCAGATAAGCTGATGCCATCTCCATATTTTTTGCGGCCACCTGAACCTTTTGATCGAACTTACTCATTTCGGTTTGCGCCCGGTATAGGTTATCGATGGTGATTTTCCCGTTATCAACCAGTTTTTGATTCACCCTGACGTTCTCTTCCAATAGCTTTCGGGTCTCATTCAGCATGTTCACTATCCCATCAGCCATGGCGACAGTATAATATGCCTTCCTGATCTCAGCCACCAGCTCCTGTCTGTATTGATCCACGGTAACTTGTTCAGTAATAGTCAACTCTCGCTTGATCTTTGAGTTGTAAAAAATGTCCGTATTAAAAACGGGCATTCAGGGTGATATTCGGGAAAAACAATCCCAGTCTGACGTAATCGTCGATGGGCGACTGGGCGGGGGCGATTAAAGGGCAGGCTATGAGAACAGCAATCAAGAGCACCCTTGTCATCCCCGCGAAAGCGGGGACCTTTTGACGCTGCACTGAGGCCAGAGACGCATAATTACGCGTCTCTACACTGAACCCCATCGATCTCATATTCGTTACATTGTATATCATTGAATCCTGTTTTTCATGTTGCTGTGAATCCGGAGAAAGAGCCTCTTCACTAAATCCCTTTCGACTGGTGTGGCTGAAGCGTATAACTCGTCGGCGAAAGTGAATACCTCCTTCATCCTGGTTTGGTAAGTATCACTCACCATTTGTCCAAAGCTGGTGAGTGCAAGGTTAACTTCCTTATTGTTCCGGGCATTTGTGCGGACCACCAATTTTTTTGTAACCAGTTTGCGTACAGTCTGAGAAATGGCTCCTCTGGTAACACCCATAATGTCAGCGAGTTGTGTCATGTTGACATTCGGATTTTCACCAATCATGGATACTGTTTGGATCTCAGTAAGAAAAATCTTGCTGCTTGTCCCGAGATCCCAGGGCTTTTTCTCGATTATAGAAAATGTATGAAGAATGCTCAGGAAGAGGCTCACCAATTCGTTGACTTCTGTTCCCATCCGGATAATGTTTAGATACTATACAAAAGTAGATATTGTTTAGATGATAAACAAAATAGGATGCGTGAAACGTGACGCGTGACGCGAAAGAGTGACAAGTGACAAGTGACAGGTATAGAGGCCAACCTTCACGATACTGTCGAGTAGGCCGGGGCATTTCAGCCCCAGCCTCTCACAGAACCGTACTTGACAGTCTCCCATCATACGGCTCTTCGTAACAAACTTACGGTAACCATCCATATTTCCAATGTTCAAACAACGTTGGTTGCATTTTGCTTAACCGGATAAGCCAGGCAAAACTAGCCCACTTACTCGTAAGCTTGTATTTACAGGCAACCCATTTGGCCAGTCGGATATTCAGACCATCGAAGAAACGGGATAATTCCGATTTCCTGACATGGCCGTAATACCTGATCCAGCCGCTAAGCTTCGGAGCGAGTTCTGCATTCATCCTTTTCAGGCTCTTTTGGCTCACTCCCGGCCCATATCCCCAGAAAATTACCCCATCCGTCCTTTTGCTTTGGCGTGGTTTAAAGGTAAACCCCAAAAAGTCAAAGCTGACCGGGGGATTCCGTGGATCGCTCCGCTTGCGGGACGGCTTATTGCAGTGTACGATCCGCGTTTTCTCATCGCTGAGTTGCAGCCCGTACTCCTTCAACCGCCTGCGCAATTTGTCCAGCACAAACTCCGATTGTTTCATGCTCAAAGTATGGATGACGATGTCATCTGCGTACCGTTCATACACAACCCCCGGCATCGTTTCCTGTATCCACGTGTCAAAAACTTCGTGCAGGTACAGGTTGGCCAGCAGCGGGCTGATTACTCCTCCTTGTGGCGTACCCTTCGTGCGTTCAGTGTCTAATTCCCCGCTGATCTTCAGTACCGGGGCCGTCAGCCATCGTTCGCAGTATAGCAGGATATGCCGTTTGGTGGTGTGTTGCCGCAGAAACTCCATCATCCTACCGTGTTCAATGTTGTCAAAGAACCCTTTGATATCCACGTCTACTACATAGTCCCGTTCCCAGCAGTGCTTCGTGCACGCCTCCAGGGCTTGTTTCGCACTCTTGCTTGGGCGGTATCCGTAGCTGCTGGCGTGAAAAAGCAGTTCAAGCTCTTTCTCCAGCTCCTCGCGGATCACCTCCTGAGCTACCCGGTCACGCAAGGTGGGTATCCCAAGTAAGCGTTCTTTTCCATTGGATTTAGGTATGGACACTTCCCTGACCGGCGGCGGAAAGTAGCTCCCGCATGAGGCGGGAAGCACCGCAGGGTGGTTTGGTACCTGCTCCTGATAGCCGATACCGATAGGCCTTGGTTTACATCTTCCATAAATTTGTTTACCTTTCTATCATCATTGCAACAGTTGCGCGCCCAGCTCGGTCAGTTGCGTTTTCCTTCCCTTGCTGCGCGCTCGTGGCACACTGAATCTTGTACTTCAAAATTCAAAACTCCAAATTCGAATCTCAATTCAATAGTATCATGCAATCCAATAATATATATATTTGGATATAATACTTAATCCTAAAAGCTATGCCTCCTCAAATTAAAAGGCTTGCACTGCTCTTTGCCCTATTTATCGGGCTTTTCCTAGTGGTCCGGCATTTCTTGGTGCCCAAATCTTTTGGAGAATTTGGTCACTACAGAGGGCTATCGCTGGTTGAGAATCAGGCCAAAACTCCCAAATATGCCGGTGAGAAAGCCTGTGCGGATTGTCATCAGGACATTTCCGATCTGAAGTCGCCGAATGAGCATAAATCCCTATCGTGCGAAACTTGCCACGGTCCGGGCCTGGAGCATATAAATTCCACGGATTCAATCATCACTGTGAGGGTCCCGAAAGGCCGCGAGTTTTGCGGGATGTGCCATGCTAAAAATGCGGCCCGTAAGGCTGATAATGTCGTTCAGATCAATGTTGCTGATCATAATGTCGGACAAAATTGTACGGAATGTCATAATCCTCACAGTCCATGGCTAACAATCAAGTAAAATCCAGGCGCCGGTTTCTAACCGATGCGGCCCTTTTAACCGGGGGCATCTTTGTAGCTTCAGGCTTAAAGCCTTTAGGTGCACTTCTGTACGCAACGGAGCGAAAAAATCCGAACGGGCCATGGTACGGCATGGGTATCGATCTGGAGAAATGCATCGGCTGCGGCCGGTGCGCTGATGCCTGTAAATCTGAAAACGATGTGCCGAGGGAACCCTTCTTTTTCCGGACCTGGGTGGAACAGTACACAATCCTGAATGACGGTTCGATGAAGATCACTTCTCCTAACGGTGGAATCGACGGTTTCAAACAGGAGTATCCGGATGAAGAGATATTCAAATCCTTCTTCGTTCCGAAAATGTGCAACCATTGCGTAAAATCTCCCTGTACGCAGGTTTGTCCGGTCGGGGCAGCTTTCGAGAGTCCCGAGGGAATCTCACTGATTGATCCCAATTACTGCATAGGTTGCGGCTATTGTGTGCAGGCCTGCCCGTATGGCTGCCGTTACATCCATCCCACACGCAAGGTGGTCGACAAATGCACGATGTGTTACCACCGGATCACAAAAGGCCTGCTTCCGGCCTGCGTGGAGGTTTGCCCCACGGGTGTCAAGATCTTTGGAGATCTGAATGATCCAAAAAGCGATTTGGTCCGGTTTAAAAAAGAGCACTCCTGGCAAGTGCTTAAGCCTCACATGAATACAGAGCCAAAAGTTTACTATAACGGTTTAAGGGCGGAGGTCAGATAATATGAATCCACATTTTCTGCATTTGTATGATATGCTGTCCAAAGTGGACGGCTTCATCTATCCGAATGAGATTGAACTTCAATGGGGTATTCTCATCGTATTGTATCCGTATATAACCGGACTGGTTGCGGGGGCATTCATTCTCGCGTCACTCGAGCGGGTCTTTAAGGTTAAGGTCCTTCGGCCCACGTATACCGTTGCCTTGCTTACCGCCCTGGCTTTTTTGCTGGTAGCCACGCTTCCGCTGATCAGCCACCTGTCCAAACCGATGCGGTTCTATGAAATCATGATAACCCCTCATTTTACCTCGGCGATGGCCATCTTCGGGTTTATCTACCTCTGGTACCTGATGGTTGTGCTGCTTCTGGAGATCTGGTTCGACTACCGGCGCGACCTGGTCCTGTGGTCGCAGGAAAAGGCAGGGATAATGAAGCGGGTGTATAAGATCCTGACCCTCGGAGTGACGGATATTTCTCCCAAAGCATTGAAATGGGATGATAAGTTCGGCTATGCCATTACGGTTATTGGGATTCCTTCGGCATTCCTGCTTCACGGCTACGTCGGATTTATTTTTGGGTCGGTCAAAGCCAATCCCTGGTGGTCGACCGTACTGATGCCGGTCATCTTCATTTTCTCGGCCATGGTCTCCGGTATTGCCCTGGTGATGTTCGTCTATATGATGGTGAACTATATCCGTAAAAAGATGATCGACATGATCTGCCTCGATAGCATAGCCAAATACCTCCTGGTGGCATTAATCCTCGATTTCGTACTGGAAGGGCTCGACCAGGTACACCGGATTTATGAAGCGGAAGAGTCATTTCAGATTCTTGACCTGCTCGTCAAGGGCAAGCTGAATTACACTCTCTTCCTCTTCCAATGGGGATTGGGCATGCTGATCCCGATACTGATTCTGGGGTATCTGCAAATGTTCAGGTCCAATGCACGCCTGCGCAGGATACTGTATCTGGGGTCGAGCCTGCTGGTACTGATCGGCATCTTCTTTATGCGATGGAATGTGGTGATCGGGGGTCAGCTCTTTTCAAAAAGCTTATACGGATTTACCACCTTTAAGCTAAACCTGATCGGGCCCGAGGGTTCCCTGATGGCGGCCGTCTGGCTCGTGGTACCGTTCCTGATCTTGGCATTTTTGTTCTGGCTCCTGCCGCCCTGGAAGCGGCATCCGGAGGGGGGAACTTGACGCGTGACAGGGCCGGCACAAAAGCCCGGTGTACGGGCCGCCTTGGTGCCGGCCCTGAATCTCAAAAATCAAAACTCTCAATTGGAAGCTCTAAATTCCCCCTTCATCTTCATAGCGTACTCCCGCCTGTGCCCGGATTTTGTCCAAAACCTCCATCTGCTGCAGGGTAAAGGAATGGGGTAGTAAGGGGCTCTCGATAAGCCCGGCATCAATGCATTCCATAACGTGTTTTGCTTCAAGGAAGAGGCCGAATCCGTTATCGAGATGAAAAATCACTTCCTCTTCGGATATATCTTTTTTTGATATCAACACTTTAACCGTTGACGGGTCGGTCCTCCGCACCCGGATAAAGCCCTTTTCGCACCAGATCTCGGTTTGGGTATCGCTGCATACGGCAAAGCTCGAAGCCAGTTGGGCAATCTCGCCGCCAGGATATTTAAAGGTCACCGCGATGCTCCGGTCGGCCCCGGTGGGGGCAAGGTCGGCCGTGGTTTTGATTTCCGATGGGGGTCCGAACACTTGCAGCGCCCAGAACACGGAGTAGACCCCGATATCGAGCAGCGAGCCCCCGCCGAGGGCCAGGTTGTAGAGCCGGTTATCGGGGTTGTAGGGCGAGTGGAAGCAGAACACCGACCGCATCATCCAGGCTTTTCCCAGATCGCCGGATTGCAGCACCTCCATGGCCTTAAGGAACGACGGCTGGAAGCGGGTCCAGAAGGCCTCCATCAGGAAAGCTTTATTCCGATGGGCCGAATCGATCATCTCCTGAGCCTGTGCGGCAGTCAGGGCGAAAGCCTTCTCCTCCAGCACCGCTTTGCCCTGTTCCAGGCAGAGTATCGCGTGATCGTGGTGGTGCGAATGGGGCGTGGCTACGTAGACCACATCCACAGCCGGATCCTTCACCATCTCTTCATAGCTTCCGTAGGCCTTCTTAAAACCGAATTTTTCGGCAAAAGTCTCAGCCTTTTCCAGGCTCCGCGACGCGGCTGCATAGAGCCTTGCATTCGGCAGCAGTTTCAGGTCGGAGCTGAACTTTCCGGCAATCTTCCCGCAGCCGAGGATGGCCCAATTGTACGTTCGTTTCATACTGCAAATTAGGGAAAAACGTGATTCGTGATGTAAAAAAATCCTGGTTAAGCTTGTTTGTCTGTAGGAAAGTATGTAGCTTTTCAAAAAATTGTAAAACTTAGTAGTGAACCAGATAACCGGGTTGAACGTGCAAAAGAAAAAGAATTGTTTGTTTCTGATTATCCATCCCAATTCTGAAAACACTCTGGGAATATCCAGGCTGTTTGGTGAGGGGGTGGGTACATCGGAAGAAAACGTAATGCGTGAAACTGAGTTCTGGTATCAAAGAACGTACAAACAAGCCAAATCATTTCTAACGTCATTGAAAGAAGATTTTTTTCTAATACACGGAATTTATTTATTTGAAAAGTAATGTTAATATGAAGGATAAAAAATACAAAAATATTAAAATACCTGTTATTTTAATGACATTTTTTGTTGTTCTATTTTTTTCTTGTTCTAAGAAAAAATCAGAATCTGACCATAATGAAATACATAAAGTATATAAAGACACAGAAGAAAATAAAGAGACTGAAAAAGCTAAAGAAGATGCAATACAACAACCCCCATTCAGCGAGGGTATATTCCCCTGCACTGCTTGTCATGCAGATTTGTTGCCTAATCCTGTAAGAAGAGAATTAACAGAGATGCACGATGACATTTCTGCAATATTTGATCATGATAGTGAAAACCGTTGGTGCCTTGACTGCCATGATCTTAAAAACAGAGATTCTTTAAAGCTTGCTAGTGGAAAATTATTAGATTTTAAGGAATCCTATAAACTTTGCGGTCAGTGCCATGGTGAGAAACTTAGAGATTGGAAAGTTGGAGTTCATGGAAAAAGAACAGGTGAATGGAACGGAAAAAAAGAATATTCGCTTTGCGCGAATTGTCATAATCCACACACGCCAAAATTTAAAGAACTATCGCCGGAACCTCCCCCAATAAGGCAGGAGGATATTAAATAACTTTAAAAAATTGAATATTTTAGCAGAAATGAAAAAAGAAAATTCAAGAAGGTCATTTTTAAAAAATATTTCATTAGCAACATTCTCGGCACTTGCACTTTCAGGTTGTGATATGAAGGCAATAGATGAGTTTCTTCAGCAAAATTTTAGAACCTTATCAAAAAAAGAAATAGATGAAATAATTAAAAATTTAGAAGCAAAATATAAGAGAAAATACGGAAAAGAATTTCATGTATCAGCCAAACCTGCGATAGAAGGAACTTTATTTGGTTATGCCCTCGACTTATCCAGATGTATTGGATGCAGAAGATGTGTTTACGCATGTGTAAAAGAAAACAATCAATCGCGTGAACCACAAATTCATTGGATACAGGTGCTTCAAATGGAAAAAGAGAAAGGGATAGATTTTGCGCATTCCAATGTTCAATATAATCCTGAAAAAGTTCCGGAAAAAGGACATTTTTATCTTCCGGTACAATGTCAGCAATGTAGAAACCCTCAATGTGTAACCGTATGTCCGGTTAAAGCCACCTGGCAGGAACCTGATGGAATTGTTGTAGTTGATTACAATTGGTGTATTGGATGCAGATATTGCATGGCAGCTTGCCCATACGGAGCAAGGCATTTCAATTGGGGCGAGCCAAATGTTCCGGTAGAAGAAATAAATACTGAAATGCATTATTTAGGAAACAGACCAAGAATGAAGGGAGTAGTAGAAAAATGTACTTTTTGTATTCAAAGAACTAGAGAAGGCAAATACCCTTCATGTGTTGAAATTTGCCCGGTAGGAGCAAGAAAATTCGGAAATCTTTTAGACCCCGATAGCGAAGTTAGATACATATTAGAAAACAAACGAGTAATTGTACTGAAACAAGAATTGAACACACAACCAAAATTCTACTATTTCTTTGGCATTTAAATAAAATTTAGCATTAATGATTGTTTTACATTAGTTTAAAAATTAACAAATTTTAATATGAATTTTTTTCGTTTTATAATTGGCAGTATAAAAATAATTCTTCAAGGAAACAAAACCTATTATGCATGGCTGATTTTTCTATTATTATTAATACTTTGGGGCGGATTTGGTTATTTAGGTCAGTTAAGTGAAGGATTGATTAAAACTCACATGCGAGATTCTGTATCTTGGGCTTTCTATATTGGAAATTTTACGTTTCTTGTTGGAGTTGCAGCAGCAGCAGTTATGTTAGTTATCCCTGCTTATGTTTATAATTGGAAACCAATCAAAGAAATTGTAATTTTTGGAGAATTGTTGGCTGTTTGTGCTGTAATTATGTGTATATCATTTATAGTTGTAGATATTGGAAATCCGCTTAGATTTTGGCATATGCTACCACTAATAGGCACAATGAACTTTCCATCTTCCATGCTTTCTTGGGATTTTTTCGTTCTTATCATATATCTATTAATTAATTCAATTGTTGTAACATATTTATTATATTGTACTTTTTATAAAAAAGAATATAATAAATCAATAGTTTTACCACTTGTTTTATTTAGCATACCCATGGCTGTTGCTATTCATACAATAACAGCATTTCTTTATAATGCTTTACCTACTCGTATATTTTGGAACAGCGCTTTGCTTGCTCCAAGATTTTTAGCATCCGCATTTTGTTCAGGCCCGGCTATTCTTTTGATTCTATTTCAAATACTTAGAAAAACTACCAAATTTGAAATAAAAGATGAAGCTATATGGAGAATTGCTGAACTTATGGTGTACGCAATGTTCATTTATTTATTTTTTACTATTGCTGAACTTTTTAAAGAGTTCTATTCCGGAACTGAGCATATTTTGTATTGGAAATATTTACTTTTCGGAATAGGGGATAACAAAGAAATTATTGTTTACAGTTGGTCATCAATTATTATGGGATTTATCGCGTTTTTACTTTTTTTAATTCCCAAAACCCGGAAAAATTTTCTGACTCTAAATATTGGCGCAGTTCTTATTTATGCCAGCGTTTATGTTGAAAAAGGAATTGCTCTGATTATACCCGGATTTACACCTGATGTTTTAGGACAGATTTATGTATATACACCATCTATGACTGAAATTAGAACTGCAGTAATGATTTTTTCTGTTGGATTTTTACTTTTTACTTTTTTATCAAAAATTGCAATAGCGATTGTATTTGATGATTACAACATTGATAGTTTAAATCAAAAAAGGAAAAGAAAATAGAATGATTATTTACCTATGGATTTGATAAAAATACAAAACTTGCCCTAATAAAGACCAGCTAGACTAGAACATTCGATCTTTTTTTTCTCAAGCAACTCTTCTTATTCACAGTCACTCGGACACGAGAAGGAAGTGCTGCCTAAATTGCACCTGAATAATCAGTTAAGGTAAATAGGACACCTCAAGGGGGCTCAATTGCAGGATAATCTCCAGACTTCGCTGCTCAATTTCCCGCTTGGCATCCAATTAATAACCACACGCGGCAAATTTCACAAAACCGTAATCGTGGTCGAAGCATCTGTCACCACAACCCCTGTCCAGATCTTCAGGATTCCACCTCTGTCATTGGGATCGTAACTCCATTCCCCGCTTGTACCTTTGCGTTTGGAGCTCCCGATATGATTCGCTCTCGGGATTTCGCTTCGCTCAACTTGTGCCTTGAGCCTTGTGCCTTGAGCCTTAACTTCTTTGGGCTTAGCCGCTGTATGGATTTCCAAAAGGTAAACGCGCTGCTTCAGTCTGCCTTTGAAATCCCCTTCGGCTGGATTGATCACGATCTCCATCGGTTTTCCGGCGGATCTGTTATCGTTGACTTCAAATTTAGTGATTGCAAAAACGCCCTGGCGATGTTCGCGGGTGAGACCGTCATCTTCATACATCTCATATTCTGACTTGCCGTTGGGATAAATATCAAGGGTCAGGGTATCGGTGGGCCGTTCCCAATCAAAATACATCTTTTGGTACATCGGGATGATGGCTCCGGAGCGGACAAACAGTGGAAGTTTATCCAGCGGTGCTGAATAGTTATTTATCCATGTATTACCTTGATAAACAGTTCCGTCCCAATAATCGATCCAGTTTCCTGCCGGGAAATAGATGCTGTCGCGCTTGGCTTCCGATTTATAGACCGGTGCAACGAGCAGGTCACGGCCCAGCAGGTATTCATATTGCGTTAACGATCCCAGGGCAACCGGGTCGGTCGGATATTCCAGTACGAGTCCGCGTACCGCCGGAACACCGGTATGGTTCGCTTCGGCGCATAGCGTGTACATATAAGGTGTCATCCTTTGCTTGAGCTGCAAGTATTTGCGGTTGATGCTGGTGAAAGGTTCGCCAAAGAGCCAGGGCTGCTTATCCTTGATGCCGTTTTTATTGTTGGAGGCCCAGCCCGACATGCCCATGAGCACCGGGGTAAAGCATTTCCATTGCAGGTCGCGGGTATAGGTGGAGTCGCTGCCGCCGAAAATGCCGTCGATAGCAAACTTGTATCCATCTCCAACCCATGCTACATCAAGCTTGCACAAACGGGTACCGAGCTCGCCAACTTCCTTGGCAATCTTTTCCACACCGTTTTCGGTCCATAATCCGGTATAAAATCCGCGTTTATACAGTTCTTTAACAACCGAATCCAGCTTGGTGTATCCGCAACCGTAACCGTCGTTGGGCAGAATCCAGCCGCGGGGCATATCGTGTTTAATGTATTCACCTGCAATCAGATTAATCACATCCGGAGTGGTTCCGCCAAAACCGGTTCCTTTACTGCCAACCGTTTTGATGTCGGCTTTGGCTCCCCTGTTGTAGCAGTTGGCATCGCCCATGCTGAGCGCCCAGCGCGGCATCAGGAAGGGTTTACCGGTGATATCGGTATAATCGCCAAGGATATCTTTCAGTGAATTTCCGGCAAAAAAGTAACTGTCGAAGCGGGCTTCGTTGTGGATCAGTTTTACGGTATCGCCAAATGAATAAGACCCTGATGCATAGGTATTTCTGAGAGCACCATATCCGGCAGTACTCATGAAGAAAGGTGCCGGGTTGGGACCGCCGCCATCTTCCCAGTTATAGTCGATGGTTAGTTTGATGGTCTTATCCCGATGCGAGAACCGGCCGTTCTGCATCCCGCCGCCGTAGAAATACTCATTGGGCTGCCGCTTTAGGTATTGGATGGTTTGCTTGCCGTAGGTCATTCCCTGCACCTCTTCCCAGATCAAAGAAGCATTATCAGCCTTATATAATGCAAACCTCAACTGGTTGATCCGGTTTGTGGATGACAATTTCATTACCTGCCGGATCGGTATATTCACCATCATACGCCATCCAGAGCCGGAAAATATCGTTGCGTACAAACTGCAGCTTAAGTCGGGCATTGCCGCACTCAAACTCGTAGCCTCCCGGCACCGGTGCATAAGCGGTAACCTCGCCAAGCGAGTACGCACCTGAATACAGGACGGTTGAAATCGTGTCATTCGATAGCCGCTGATCGCCCGGAAGGGCACTGTTAAACCTGATTTTATGGATTCCGAAATCAGTCAGGTCAATACCTGGAAAAGTTACTGCCAGGGTATCGATAATTCTGAACGGATTCTTAGGATCGGCCTTAACAGTCGCCTTCAGAGCCTGGCGGTTATCAATCTTCAGAAAGCAGTCGAAGTCCTTTGTGATATCGTTTGACCCAAGATTAATTATTTGAAATGTAATATATTCTGATGCTTTAAACTGATTTCCGGTTTCAGGATGGCTCTTTAGCCTGTAAGCCAGGACATCCGCATCGAATGCTTCCGATAAACTGATATCGTCGATCATCCAGTACCACTGATAGTAGCCTTTCCAGAAAAACTTCAGCCAGACTGTTTTCTGCATGGCAGCTGTCCGGGTAACATTGATTTCCACATCCATCGGGTTCGGACAATCCTCGCCCGAGCCGATCTCATTTTTAACATTGTAATAATTCCAGTCCTTGGCGTTGCTGCTGACGCCCACGAACAGGCCGGCACCCTTATCGGCATCCCTGCGGTTCCAGAAGAAATTCTGCTGGAACTTCAGCACCACCGAGCGGTGCTTCGAGCAGTCAATCGGAGTAGTTTGCACATAGGTATCCGGCCAGATATTGATTTTTTTCCAGGTGCGGGCATTTTTATCCACCTTAACCCCCGGTGCCACCTGCAGATGGTATCCCCGGCTCGCCGATGCGATCGGAGGTGCCTGGTAGGTTCGCCCAAACGAGCCCGGGAAAGGCTGGTCGGTCACAAACCACTTGGCGGCACTGTCATTCAGCGCCGCCACCTGCCATCCGGCCGGCATTTTACCGCTGGTGAAATCCTCTTTCCAAAAGGTTTTTTCAACTGGCTTCTGAGCCCACAAACTGGTAACCAGAGCAAATCCGGCAATCAATAGAATATACTTTTTCATTGGGTAATAGTTTCAAGGAAACAAATATACCGAAAAAGGGGTACAGGGGCGTGAGGAGGTTAGGACGTGAGGGCGTTAAGAACGTTAAGAACGTTAAGACGTTAAGGAGGTGAGGGCAAGACAGGGTGCCCCTTATCAGTTGCCACTTGCTTTAGCTAGTGGATATAATTGAAATACAATAAGTTGTGGGATTTAGCCTAATGATTCTACTTAACCTTCTTCGATTTTCCCTCCAGATACATTTTAAAGTCATCCGGACTTTGCGGGCTCGATATCTCAAATTTAACATTGATCGTTTTAGAATCGATACCAATAATACCAGCTTAATTGCTTTCATTATCTACCCTCCTCATTAATATTCTTCTAACCTCCTAACCATTAACCTCTTAACCTCTAACCTCTTAACCTCTAACCTTATTTCGTATTCCACGATTCGATAGCAATTCTCCGGTTCTTCACGCACTGGGCGAGTTCGTTGAGCTGAATATCCTCCTCGGTCTCCGGAATGATTTCGATCCCATGGGGAGCGGGTCTGGTATTCTCATCCACGTGGATGTAAGTCACGAATCCGCTGACCAGATTCTTATTATCATTCATTTTGGTTACCGTGATATAGGCCATCAGGCTGCTCCGGCCTGTGCAGATGATTTTGGAGGCGAATTTGAGTACTTCCCCGGGTTTTACCGGTGCCGAAAAGTACATTCCGTGAATCTGCAGGCATACAACATGTTTGGGGTTGATCAGGTTGGCCGCAGCAATAAACCCCGCCTCCACAAACCATTCGGCAGTGCGCCCTGCGAACAAGGTACCGTGATGATTCAGATCCTCGCCCTTCACCAACCGCATCGAAACAGCATCAACCGGTTTAATTTTCCTGGTTTCCATTTATTTACCGAATTAAAATTGCAAAGATACTTTTTAAAAGGCTCAAGGCGCATAGTGGATGACTCGGAGTAGCGTTAAGAGGTCCCCGTCTTCACGGGGATCTTGTCATCCCGGCGGAGGCCGGGATCTCGTGACGCTACTCCGAGTCCTGCCCTTACTATCAGTGAAATCAGTGGACAGTTTTTAGATTCACCATCAGTACTTCCCGAATTCCTCCACCGTATCAAACATCGCCAGCACATTCTCCAGAGGTGTTTCTTCCAAAAGGTAATCGTGACTGGCTCCGGCAACGAATCCACCACCGGGCATCATGATTTCCAATGTTCTGCGGGTTTCCTGTTTAACATATTCCGGGGTTCCTTCGATCACCACAAACTGCGAATCGATGCACCCGTTGAAGAGGAGTTTATCACCGAAATCCTTTTTCAGTCCGTGCAGCTCCATTCCATAGCACGAGGGTTGGATGGCATGCACTCCATCGATCCCAGCCCCGATCATCTGCGGCATCAGTTCCCGGAATCCGCCGCAGCAATGCAGTAAAACCTTGCTTTTATAGGCATGGCCGAGATCGGCCATCTTTTTGAATTTAGGGAATAGATATTCACCAAAGAGATCGGTACCGATGAGTGCACCGTTGTTGCTTCCCAAGTCGTTCCCGATAAAAAAGATATCGATCAGATCGCCGACTTCAGCAAAAATGCGCTCATTAACAGCATAATAGTAATCAAATACCAGATCGTAAATCGTATGGGCCCACTCCGGTTCGGTGTACATCCGGATAAACAGGTTTTCCATCCCAACCATATCGATCACATCGTGCCAGAAAGGTGACCAATCCCCTCCCAAAATCGCGTAATCTTCCTTATGCCTTGTGCCTTGTGCCCTGAGCCTTGTGATATCTACCCAGTTGGGATCCGGCCACGGAAAGGCTTTCATCTCCTCAATGGAGGCCTCAGCCAGCGGATGGCTCAGTGCCATTCCGTATCCCACACCACCGCGGGCAATTCCGAACGGGGCCACTTCCAATCCGTCTCTATCCAGATATGGCGCTGTGATTCTGCGGAAATCATCGCCAAAATGACGGCGAAGTTCTTCATCATCCAGGTTAAGCGCCTTTTTTGATTTTTCCCAAAACTCAGGTGACGCCCCGCACCACCGCGGCACTTTATCAGGCTCCTGATGGTCAAACGCGACCAGCACCCTTTCCTTTGAATTCATCAAGGTTCAGATTTCACGAAAGATATCGAATTTCGCCATTTGATTACCTTTGGTTCGGTTAATAACCTTAAAAACCATGAAACAATCTTACATTATTCTGATACTATTTTCCCTGCTGACGTCGGGGATGGTAAATGCGCAGGGAAAATCCGGAGTTCGTCCTTCACTGCTCTTTCGTGCGGAAGGCAGTATCGGTTATGTTTTTTTCACAGGAACCGATGCCTCAGAATATACAACTTCCGTCAAGGGATTAGGCTCTGCGCTATGGGATGTGCTTAACATGAGGCAGTCACTGGAACTGTTGACCATCGGAACCGACCGGATAAACCTTACCACCGGCATCGGTAACAATATTGTCAAGTACCGCTTTGCACAAAATCTGGTTCCTTCCCTGTCGGAGAGCGGCGCTGTGAGCTTTACCCCCGATGCGGATTCCTCGCACAATTATGTGAATACGTTCTTTGGGTACGGCAAGACCAAGCTTGTGAATTCCTCATTTTATATCCCATTGAACCTGAATCTCATGATCGGAGAAAACATTCAGGTCACGGCCGGAGGTTTTGCCGACTGGCTTTTCTTTGCCAAGTATAAAATGAAATACCTGGTTGACGATCTGAAAGTTAAAGAGGTAATCAAATCTTCCGACATTCTGAATTTCCCGTTCAACCGCTTCCGTTATGGGCTCCATGCCGGTATTTATCACCATAAATGGGGGATGGGCCTGGCAGGTACCTACTGCATCACCCCTGTTTTCAAATCAGGCCAGGGGCCGGATATTCATGAATGCCGGGTAACCGTTCTGTACGGCATCAAAGATCTGCTAAAAGAATCCAAAAAAGTCAATGATCATTGATCCCATCAATGTAAAGCTTGGAGGTATCATGTACGAGGTAAACGGTATGGCTGACCGGACTGCCTTGCTTGCAAATTTTTAAGTGCTTCCGGCAGTTATTATGGATCGGTTGTATTTCAAAAAATGAGTTTCCTGAATTCCTGATCGCTTCGTAAATGTCAGATTGCAGCGGACAATCTTCACCCCGGACCTTCCCTGAAACCTTCATTGTTAAGGCCTTCACAAATATACCTGATTTTTCTCATTGTTTAATATCAATGTCAGGGTGCAACTTATTGAATCATCCATCCAAAGAGTTTATTTATAATTTTATCCACAGCTATTAAAACCTAAGACTAAATTATTATGCAACCTAAATCCGATTATCACTTTAATTTATTTCAACCGTATACCGAACATGGGCGGAAAATACGGAATCTCATCCTCACCATACTGGCTGTTTGGGCGGTATGTGTTTTTGGTTTCCAGATTCTATTAAAGGTTGTGGAGAAACCTACACCCGAAGCTTCCCTGAACCGCTTCGAGGCAGCTTACGCTTCGCTTCAGGCTGGCAGCAACGATCCGGAGATCATTCGCGCATTTCTTCACAGCCAGATTCTTACGGCAGGTAAAAATGGAATAAAACCGGTTGATCGTGTAGTATTGGTCGCCGGAATTAATCTGGCATTCCAGATGCTTGTAACCGATTCAGTCAGGGAACCCATTATGGCAAAACTTCCGGAGATGATTACCATGAAAGAGAAGCTGGCCAAGTCCAGGGATCAGGAATACCTGGATCTGAAAACCGGAATCAGCCGGATTCAGGCTGACCTCATGACTATGACGGCCCCTCTTACAGGGTTTACACCCGAAGGACTGGAGGCCGTCATTCTGGTTTCATGCTTGAAAACCGGTGCCCCGGAAGGGTTATCGTCACCGGTTCTTGAATCCCTGCCGGCCGTGATGAAATTATATCTTACCCACAATCAGTCGTTTCTGACTGACTTCAAATTTCTCGGTTTCCCTTTCCACTATTTCTATACTGCGGTTTTTCTTCTGATACTGTTTGTCGGTCTTTGTCTGCTTTATAACCTTAGGCTCGACCGCCGGATGAGAGTGGAGAAAATTGAAGAATAACCTAATCTTTTTGAATTATGACAACAACTGCTATTATCCTGGCCGGGAGTTTGACCCAACTGGAAGGAAGTTTCAAAGTAGGTCCGGCTATTATATTGATTGCAACTCTATTGACATTTGTTTTGGTCGGGATCTTTTTTCGAGCTAAAGATCCCTCCGATTATTATGCAGCAGGCCGGAAGATCTCCCGGGTGGGATCGGGGATGGCCATAGCATCCAACTGGATGAGTGCTGCATCCGTTTTAGGTATGGCCGGCATGATGTATGGCTTTGGTTATAATGGCCTTGCCTACGTAGTGGGCTGGACCGGAGGCTATGTGCTCCTGCTGATCCTGATGGCTGGCCAGATCCGGAAATACGGGAAGTACACCGCTCCTGATTTTATTGGTGACCGTTACTATTCGCAGACCCTGAGGATTATTACTGCCATTTTCACGATATTAATATCCTTTGCCTATTGTGTCGGACAATTCGGGGGCATCGGCCTGATGTTTAAATGGATCCTCGGAATGAATTATACCTGGGCGGTGATCATCGGTTCCTCGGTAGTTTTGCTCTATACACTCATCTCTGGTATGATTGGCGCAACCAAGAATATGCAAATACAATATGTGATCATCGTGGTTTCATTCCTGATCCCTACCTTTATTCTTACATTCAAATTTGATTACTTCTGGCTTTTGCCACCCGTCGGTTATGGTGCGGCAGTTACCGATATTGTTCAGGGGATCCCTGCTCCCAATCTGGCCGACGGAGCAGCCCTTTTGAATGCATACGGACAGGATTTTGCTATTGTTCCGAGTCCTGAGTTCGCTATGCCCTGGGATCCGGGTTCCGGCACAACCTTTTTTCAGTGGATGGCGATCTGCTTTTCCCTGATGGTAGGTACCGCCGGTCTTCCGCATGTGATCCAGCGTTTTTATGTGGTTCCGAAAGTCAGCGATGCCCGCTGGTCAGTTGTCTGGGGACTATTCTTCATTTGCCTGGTATACTGGTGTGCTCCTATCTATTCGGCTTTCGGCAAAATACTCTCCTCTCATCCGGATGTAGGCAGCCTGGCAAAGGATGCTATCGTGATCTATACAGCCCAGCTTGGTAATATTCATCCCCTGATCGTCGGCTTGCTGGCTGCCGGGGCTATTTCTGCGGCCTTCTCTACCGTTTCAGGATTGCTGGTTGCGGGCGCCTCAGCTTTTTCGCACGACCTGTATGTGAAAGTGATCAAGCCATCTTCAACTCCCCGCCGTCAACTTCTAGTGGCCCGAATCGGCACTATTATTATGGGAGTCACCGTTACAATTGTAGCCTTGATGAAACTTGGCCTGATCGCACAGCTGGTTTCCGTAGCTTTCTCCATGGCCGCTTGTACCATTTTCCCTCTGTTTCTGCTGGGTATCTGGTGGACCGGTTCCAACCGTGCCGGAGCAAAAGCAGGGCTCTTTGCGGGGATTCTCATCACCGCCATTTCTCTAACCTACTTCATTGTGGGTTTAAGCGGCGGGGCTTTGCCCGGGCAGGTGTTCATATCATACTGGCTGAACGTATGGTATTTCGCCTGGATCGGTGCACCGCTATCCATTATTGTTAATATCATCGTATCCCGGTTGTCGAAGAATCCTACTCCGCTTGAGATTCGTAAATTTCTGGCCGAGCAGGTTCATACCTGATGAAATTACCTGACCTATTCAAAATAACCAAAGGAACGAGGGTGGTGATCAGCATCACCCTCGGCATTTGCGGAACTGCCATCCTGGTGGCAGTTTTGTATTACCGCGGTCTGAACCGGTCTGAAGATCCCCGGTTGGTTCCGGTCAGGGAACTGATTCAGAAAAGCGAAGAGTTAACAGGAAACAGGAAGGCGCCCGAAGCCTTCCTGCTTCTGGATTCCGCTCTTCACCTTTTGAAATCGGTGCCCGGATATGAGAATTCTTATGAAACCGGCGTCATTTTCAACAATGCCTGCTCCGCATGGCTGCTTTCGGCTTTGTACGACAGTACCCTTGTTTCTGGAGAAAAGGAGAAAATGCTCGTAACGGCGCACACTTTTGCCGACAGCAGTCTCCGGATATACAGGGCGTGGATAAGTGAATGGGATTCCCTGCCCGGTGATCAGATCCGCATAAAAATTGCTCCTTTCTTTAAACCGGATGATCCTGCCTTTGCCGGCAGGAATCCACACCGCATTCTGGATAAACGCGTTAAGGACATTCAATCGGCACAAATCGAAACACCGCGAAGGCTATCAGTAAACCTGACTAATCTTGGCACGATTCACCGGCATATGAACCGGCCCGATTCTGCCCTGGTCTGTTATGCTGAAGCTCTTCATCTGTGGAAAGAAAACAAAACGGCAGAAAGCAACCTGAATGTTCTTAAAGGAGGAAAACCTCTTAAACCTTCCATCCTTAAGAGCCTCTTCCCACCTGATAAAAAGAAATAATCAATCGCGTAACCATGAGAATAATTGCCTCTGTTTTTACACTATCGATCATCAGTTTTTGCAGCCTGGCTGCACAGAATGCGCCGACTTTCGGAATTAAGTTTTCGGGATATGTCCGAACGGATGTAATCTATGACACCCGGCAATCAGCTACCGCTAACGGTCTCCGCGAAGGTCACTTTTATCTGTTCCCGGACAACGCTTTGTTTGATGCCGACTCGGTTGATATCAATGCAAATCCCTCGTTTCATATTTTAAGTATTCAAACCCGGCTCAGGGGTGACATAACGGGGCCGGATGCCTTCGGTGCAAAAACTTCCGGTGTTATAGAAGCCGAGTTCTTCGGTACCAGCGAAGCCGACCTGAATGGTTTTCGGTTGCGTCACGCCTTTACTAAACTCGATTGGAAGAAATCGTCCCTCTTGATCGGTCAGACCTGGCACCCGATCTTCCCGACCGATTGTTTTCCGGGCACCGTGAGTTTCAATACCGGAGCTCCCTTTACACCATTCAGCCGGAATCCTCAGATTAAGTTCACCTATAGGCCAGGAAAACTATCCGCCTCTGTCACCGCTTATTCCCAGCGCGATTTCACCAGTACCGGTCCCGATGGCTCAGCTAATAAGTACATGAGAAACAGTGGATTGCCCGGATTGAATGCACAGGTAAAGATCCCGCTGACTGCAAATGGTTTTGCCCTGATCGGAGGAGACTATAAAACCATCAGGCCTGAACTCCGTACCGCTGCCAATTTTGAGAATCCCAATACCTTGGGAAGTCTTGCGGGTTTCGCCACGTTCCACCTGAAAACCAAGCCTGTTTCGCTGACCATGATGGGAGCATACGTTCAAAATGCCACGGATCTGGTGATGATTGGCGGTTATGGGGTAGCAGATATTATCGATCCGGTAACAGGGGTTCGTACCTTTGCCAATCTGACCACCGCTTCAGGATGGCTCGACTTGTATACCAACGGCAAAAAATTCCAGGCTGGGCTATTTGCAGGATACAGCAAGAATCTGGGCTCCGCTGCTGAGTTTTCCGGTCCGCTATACGGAAGAGGAACTAATATTGACTACCTGGCCAGGATCTCACCCCGGCTGATGGTCACCAATGAAAAATTCACTATTGCAGCGGAATTTGAAACCACGATTGCCGCTTACGGGAAAGCTGATACTTTTGGGGAAGTCATTAACACCAACCCGGTAACCAATTTCAGAATTCTCCTCGCCGCCATTTATAAATTCTGATACCAAACTCTGTAAACCTGTAAACCGGCAACGTACTGGCCGGCCTTAGTGCCGGCCAACTTGCAAGCAGCAACTATCCTTCCGTATGGGTGTGAAAATCGTTGGCAGCCATTAGCATCAGATTATCAATTTGCTGAACCGCTTTGTCGAGGAGATACTTCAGCTCTTCACTAATAAAGGCCGGATCCAGCAAATTATCAGGCTCATTCCCCAAGAGTAATGCCCTGTGCTGACTGGCCAGGCGTAATTTCATTAGCAATTTCCAGGCCTGAATGGTCCCCGATAGAATCTCTTTACTGAAGACACCATTCTTATACAGGCTGATGAATTTTTCAAGAGAGGTCGGTTCGGTCACAGCATGTCTCATCCCATAGAGCCTGACCATTCCGGTAAGGGGCATTTGCAGTTTTTTCAGATTGACCACAGAGCTGCTGTGAAACTGGCGACCCGGGGCAAAGGGTTTCCATGCTGCAGCCATGTGGTGAAAGTAAATGTCATTCGTACGCAAGTCGGACTGAATAAAATCGCGGAGTGAGTTTACCAGGTCATGGCTGCCCGAAGCAATGGCAAAGTCGAAAAAGATACTGATCTCCAGCAATTCTTCCGGTCCGGGATTCCGGGTCCAGTTTAAAAAATACTGTTTCCATTGCGCCAGGGGCTGGCACCACCGGGGATTTCCGGCCATCACTTCACCACGGCAGCGTGCATAGCCGATATCTGCTAAGAGATCATTCATGCGTGATCCAAGTGCCAGAAAGTAGGATTGCACCTTATTAATTTGATCATCAGGAACATCAGCAAATATTAGTGCATTATCCTGATCCGTTGCTAAAGTTTGCTCACCCCGGCCGGCGCTTCCAAGCTGTATGACAGCAAATTCGACAGGCGGGGATCCTGATTCCGCTGTAACAAGCTCCACCACTCTCCGGCAAATGGCATCGGCCATTTTCGAAATAAACTGAACAACCACAAACGGATCTGCACCACCTTCTATCAGGCTGCCGGCCAGATCTGTGCCAATCCTGTACTCTTCTTTCAGTTCTGCGGAAGAACCCGCCAGGGAGATCCTCCGGATGATATTTTCCGGTAATCCGGTCCAGGCATCCTGAAGATCTTCAAGTTCCCTGATACCGGGTAAAGCACCCGCTGATGCACGAACCGCAAAATTCAGATTGGTCAGCTCACCAACCGGTACTTGTTCCGGAGCGACAGCGAGGGTCAGCGGCTCGATTGTCCCTTCGAACCATTTTTCACCCGGAATATCGTTCCTGACCTGTGCGTTCAGCATTACCCAGGCCATTTGCCCATCCCTTCTCCTGATTTTAACCGGTAAATCTGTAACCTCACCTGATTCTTCCAGCATAGACAGGTACAGTTTATACTCCTTGCTATCCACAAAAAATGAATCCATCGATTCATGGGCCAACTCCTGGAATGTCTGTAATCCCAACAGGTTCAGCACGGAAGAGTTAGCCGAGGTAAACCGGCTTTTCCTGGCAAAAGTGGTCCTGTAGAAGCCGGAACCGGCATGGTCCATTAATCTCTCCCCAAATGGAACAGCCGCGGAATCATGGGAAATCTGCAAAGGCCTGGCAACCATCATTACAGCCTGCTCCCCTGCGATCAGGATACGCGAAAAGTCGGCATGGACCCGTTTAACGCTCCCACCCTTTCCAACCAGGGAGCATTCAGATATCATTCTAACTGTCAATTCACTATACATGGTTTCCGGTCCCGAAAACTGAGAGAGTCCGGCATCGGGTATCAGCTGATCCAGTTTCTTCAGGGCCAATTCCTCTTCCTGGTACCCCAGCCATGCAAGCAGGGTTTTATTCGCATGAATTCCTTGTCCCGACCAAATAAGGACTCCTTCGGAAGCTGCTTCTGCGAGCGCCTTATACCTTTCCCGGGATTCCATCAGTTCCTGTTCAGCCTTCCGTCGGCATATTTCGATGCGATGGCTTTGACGGGTGATAATAACCAGAAGGATGATTATTAACAGGCCAATCCCCCCGGAGATCAGAACAGCCCGGGTTTCCATTCGCCTGATTTCCATCCTGACATCCTCAATGTAAATACCGGTTCCGATGATCCAGCCCCAGGGTTCAAATAATCTGACATAGGATAGTTTGGGAACAATCTTACTCGAATCATCCTTCCATTGCCATCTGTAATCCACAAATCCATCTCCGGAACGGGCAGTTATCGTAACAAACTCGACAAATAGCTCTTTCCCGTCCGGATCCTTGAACTCACTCAGGTCCTCTCCATCCAGATCTGGCCGGTAAGGATGCATGATCATCCGGGGCTGCCGGTCGGTGATCCAGAAGTAATCTTTGGCTTCATCTCCATACCGTAGTTCCTTCACAGCATCCCGCGCAAAGTTCATAGCCTCGTTACGTGTTATCAAACCTCGAGCCTCCATCCGGTGGTAGTGTTCCAGGATACTCCAGGCCGAGCGTGTAAGTTCGCGAATCGTTTCCTGCTTCCGTTCCATCATGGCTTTTTCGAAACCGGGTATAAGATACCCCAGGATAAGAGCTGTAAACAGAAAAAAAGCCAGAATTCCGGGCAGAATAACCCGTATAAAAAAACGGGTTTGAGATTTTTGGATTACCGATTCTGCCATGGATGGTTGTAATTAAGGGGCTAATTGAAGTGTATCAAGGGTGCTGTTAGCAGTGTCCCAGACAGAGAATCCCGGCCGGCCAGATCGTGTGGCCAAAGCAGGAAGCAGGCAAACCATCAGTTGCCCGTCAAGTTCATACCGGTGAAAAGGCAGATAGTGAAAAGCCCTTTTAATCCTGCTGATCCACCGGCGCGGTGCCGGGTAGCCAAAACCCACACCGGCTGGATGATCATGCCCTGCAAAAGCCAGACTGATTTCCTGTTCCGTAAGGTATTCAAACAAATCTTCAAGTTGGTTCAGCCGACGGATAAAAACCATGGAAGATCCCGTAAAATCAGGATACAGATAATGTGATAATAAAATCTTTGATGTATCAGGTTTAATAATCAGTGAATCGGGCAGGGAGCTAAGGTACTCAAAGTCTGCTTCAGTCAGATCCTGCCTGGGTGCCGGAGACTCACGATCATGGTTGCCACCAACCACCCACCGGCAATTCTCTTTTACCATCCTGACGCATTCGGAGGCACTCCGGCCCTGATCAGCCGGATAGAGATCATGATCAAAACCTGCAATATCTCCTAAACAGGCTATTTCATTACAACCTAGTCTGTGTGCGCTGGCCAGTACCCTTTCAAGGCTTGCAGCCTGCTCATGTATATCGGTAATCAGGCCCAGCTTCATCTTAGCAATTGATCATTGAAATCTCTAACAACCAAAGCTATAAAAAATAATTGAACGGTTTGGTATTACGCTCAATCAGTCTTCTGTCAGGATCATCGGGAAACAGATTTTTGCCGGGCGTATTGTAGTATTCAGTAAAAACATTATTTTTGCATCCTCTAAAATGCTTCATTAGCTCAGTCGGTTAGAGCATCTGACTGTTAATCAGAGGGTCCTTGGTTCGAGTCCAAGATGGAGCGCCAAGATTATCAAACACTTACGCGGTCAAACGGGTAGGTGTTTTTTCGTTTATGCCAGGTTGGTACCGGGTTTGGGGAACATCGTTGACTATTTGGATACCCTCGTCGCCCGAGGATGGTAAAGAAGGGTCTATGTAATGATTTCAGATGATTTTTTCAATCTCCGCAATTAAACTCCGAACATCGTCAATAAACGGAAAAATTTCCTCTTTGGTGAATTTCTGAAAATCAACGTAGTCGCCTTCCTGCCTCAGATTGAATAATCGATTATTAAGTTTTCCTGAGTCGCGTGATACCAGCTCACGCTTTACAAACTCGCGATGGAAGGTAGTTTTAACACCATTATGGCTGTTGGTCGGATGACCATTTTTCAGGAGCAGTGCAGTTACCAGATAGAAACAGGAATAATACAGTCGGTTGGCTACCGCATTCCAATATCCCCCTTGAGCCAGCAGAATTGCTTCTTCGAGCGTTTCTTTGGAACGTGCAATCCGGTATATTACCAGCTCTTCAATACTTTTACTCATATTTCGATCCCATCCCGAAGGACATTTTGGTAAAAGGAGGTCATTTTAAGGTCATTCCAGATTATCAAATTTTGAACAATCCCCGTTAACACTTCATCGGTCTCCAACTCCACTTCAAACAGGGTATCAGAAATCCGGTTTTTAAATTCGCGATCCACCCTTCTATTGCTCAAAATAAGGAAGTCCCAATCCGAATCTTTACGGGATTCCCCTCTTGCCCTTGAACCAAACAGAAGGATGCGCGAATCGGGATCGATTTCTTTGACCCGTTTTTTAACAAGGCTTAATATGTTCTCCCTCTTTGTCATATATGTACAAAGATACAAAAATGCTCTGATTCCTTTTGGTTGGTGAGCTGGAGTTAACGCGTTTTCGTTACCGATATGACCAGGTTCTAAGTTGCAAGTCTTGATTCGGCCAAGTCACGGATAGTAACAATATATTGATCGAGCAACCCGTTGATTACTATTAAAATTGTTTTTTGTTGCCACAATCTTTGTTGCCGGAGCTTTTGCTGGCTATTGTCAAAGCACAACCAGATTCGCCCTGTCCATAAATCATGAGATTTCAAGTGACCGTGGGATTATGTCGGCCTGGAGTGATTATGGTTTCAGGAATGGATTCGGGATCGGGTTAATGATTGATCCTGCTCAAAAATCATCCTGGTATGTCAGGTATTATTTTTCTCAGGCTCAGGCTGAGGGTGACCTGCCTGTTACTATGTATGCCAAACTTGAATATCCAGATTATAGGCTTTATAATAAAAACCATTCGAATTTCAATACCTTAGTGATCGGATGGCGACGTAGCTTATTCTCAACCAGCACCTTATCTGGGTATTGCTCCCTTGATCTCGGATATAATCTGGCTTCCGAAAGTAAAGTGATTGCGGTTAAGAATCAAGGGCATTCATGGACAGAGATTGTTGCAGTGCCGGTGAATTATGATCATTCCATTCGCTGTGGACTGGCTTTCGGATCAACGGTACGAGTCAGGGAATATCTGGACTATTATCTGGAAAGTGGTATTAACATATTTAGCAAGATGCATAATATCAACGGCATTTCGAGACCCAGTAGTTCTTTGAAACTCCAAACCGGGTTCATCGTTAAGATTTAAATTATCTCCTGGTAAATCCCATTTTTCTGTCCAGAGCGATAGTCTGGCATAATATTGAATTGCATCGTGTAGCCCGTGGTTATTAGTTTTTCGTTCAACTCAACCACGGTTTATAACCAGCCGTCTCACAATTCCCGGACTAAACAAACAAACCGCGTAAATGAAGAACCGGTAATTCACACCCAATAAACGATTTATCAGTTCAATTTTTATAATTTTGCTATATGGAACTCGATAAAACATACTCTGAATGGTACTTTCAAGCTGATTATGATCTGGAGGTTGCCGAGGATATGTTCTCTTCGGGACGATATGTTTATTGTATTTTTATGTGTCACCTCAGCCTGGAAAAAGGGTTGAAGGGATTATTCAATAAAAGAACCGGCGAGTACCCTCCAAAATCCCACAACCTCCTTTACTTCGTTGAAAGGGTCGGACTGGTACTTTCCGATAGTGATTTGGACTTTTTATTTGCGCTGAATAAACTTTCTGTTCCTACCCGGTACCCGGAAAACCTAAAAGAATTGATCAAGGAATTTAACCAGGTTGATACGGAAAAAATTCTCAATACCTCAAGAAAAACATTACAATGGATCAAGCAGCAGTAAATACCATCATCCGGTTTCTTGAGTCCTGCCTGAAAGAGGAAGGTCTTCATAATGCTTCAATTGCGGTATTCGGGTCTGCTTTAAACAACACGATGGGACCTGATAGTGATTTGGACCTTATTATTATCTCATCCGACTTTGAAGGAAAGAATATTCCGGCGAGGGGAAAGCTGACAATGGTTCCGGAATTAAAGACACTCCGGAAATTTATGATTCCGATGGATGTGCTAAATCTTACACCGGACGAATATCAATCTCTTGTTCAGCGGAATATGTTTCCGAGCAAGGTTGTTGCCTAACCAGCCTTCTCACAATCCCCGGACTGAACTGGCATCCTTTTCTTGTTCTATATCCGTTTTGGTTGAGTTGCCTCGATATCTCGGTATAGTTAAAGATCCGAACCTTTTTCGGATTTCTTTTTCACTTTTAGGTTCGTATAATAAAGCGATCCGGCAAGGCTGATCACAGCAACGATCAGAAATGCCACTACACGGAATCCAATCTCCATATTTTTCAGATCGATCAGGAACAGGTATAGGATGGCCAGGATCAGGGTGCCTGTCGCCATATATCTGTATTTGATATTTCTTAAAAGGATGCTGAGAATGAAATAGAATGCAGCAGCTCCAACCCAGGATAAGGTGATGAACTGTTTGGGTATCGCTTTATAGAGTGAAAACAGCAACATAAAAAAGGCAGCCAGCAGGTAAATATTACGAAGGGCTTCGGTTTTTAGCGTCAGGCGTTCTTTTTTCCAGTTCAGAAAGCGGGCGGTCAGCAGTGCCACGAAAGCAAAAATGAAATTGACCGTATCAAGGGATGGGGATATAATCAGATAAAAGAGCAGCATCCCTACAAATAATAGGGTGTTGACCCATACAATGATCTGGGAACGGAACCAAAGAGCGATCGAAACGACCAATAGGCTCTGCAGGGCAAGCCATAAGTAGGATTGGGGCAATCCGGCATACCCGTAAATGGTAATGCTGATGGCAATAAAACTAACGCAGGCGTAAAATGCTGTAATAAATTGGTGTTTCCCTTTCAATTGGAGCAGGGCGGAATATCCCAGGGAGCAGAGGGCGATCACCGCAAAAATCAGCATGTAGTTCTCTTTGTAGAATGCGGTCACCTCAAGTGCAAGGATCATTGAAAAAAACAGAGCATTCCAGATGGTGGTAGAGATACTGAAGCTCACCGGCTGTTCCTTTTTATGCAGCAAGATCGAACCGATGGAAAAGAGAATTCCATAAGAGAACAGGAAGAAGAGGTTAAAACCTGCTGCCTCCCTGATGACAAAAGCATTACCACCAGCCGGATTGCCGAAAAGCCAGAGGAGGTGATTCAAATAAACCAGGAAAAGGGCGAAAAAAACCTGCTGTGACCAATTGTTCCGCCATAGGAGTACGATTGATAGCCCGGTTGTAACTGCTCCGGAAAACATAATGACTTCCGTTACGTCTGAAAACAAGCCGGCAGCAATGAGCATGATCAGTCCGATCCCTGCGAGAAATTGGGACTTTCTTTGCAAAGCGTATACAAAAATATTGGATAAAACGCGAAAGAAACCAACGTCCGCCGTTTCATCTTGCAGAAAAACGGATTTGTGCTTTTCAAGAAGTAAGCGCTATATTTGGCCCGATGATCAAACGGTTAGCATTGATTCTTTGGCTGATACCATGGGCCCTTACTGCTCAGATGGTTCCGGCAACTAAAGCGGCAGAGATCGCATGGAGTGTGATGGGCGGCCGTCAGCTTTCACTGAAAACCCGGCTCGTGCAGGATTCCGTTATTCCGGTAGGAAATCCGGATCTGCCTGCTGCATTTGTCGTAACTTTTAAACCCGCCGGATTTGTCATTGTTTCAACTCATGAAACCAACTCACCTGTCCTCGGCTACTCACTGACATCACCTTTCCCCACCAATCCGGATCATCCCCTTCTCAGTTGGCTCCTGCCTTCATACCAGGCACCGGTTGCCCTTGCGCCACGACAAAAGCAGCGTCAAAATTCTCAATTTTTCACTGATCACCTTGTTCTCCCCCTGACCTCGGCCCAGTGGGGACAGGGAGACCCTTGGAACCGGTATTGTCCTTCTGATTCAACCGGTAAACGGGCCCTCGCCGGGTGTGTAGCCGTGGCTATGTCGCAAATCATGGAAAAATGGCAGTGGCCGCCGAAAGGAACCGGCGAGGTTACCTATACCCCGCTACAACACTCTGAATATGGGGAGATTACGGCCATTTTCGATACAACCCATTATCGCTGGGATCTTACCCATGATATCTTCCCTACCGAGGCCTCCGCATTGATACTCTACCATACCGGCGTTGCTTCCTTCATGAACTATGACCCAGCTTTATCCAGCACGAGTGTTGATCGGTATGCTGTGCCGGCCCTGATAAACAATTTTTCTTACAATAAGGGAATGATCTTTCGCGAGATGGAAGGAAATGCTTTCCCTGATTGGATTAGGATGCTCCACCAGGAGCTTGATAATTCCAGACCCGTTTTATACTCAGGGACAAGCCCGGATGGCAAATCGAGCCATGCATTCAATATCGATGGTTACCGGAATGAAACTTTTTTCCATTTCAACTGGGGCTGGAATGGCGCCGGCGATGGCTGGTACACCCTCTCCGGCATGGCAGGCGGCGGTGCTGATTTCTCCTCCCAGCAAGGAGCCCTCTTCGGATTGCAGCCTGCCAGTATGCCTCTGCACGACCGGCCATCCGCACTCGACGTACTGGCAGGGGACGGCTTCGTTCAACTTTTCTGGGATCAGCCTGTCATAACCGATTTTTCCCATTTCAATATTTACCGCGATGGTTCTCTGGTCGGCCAGACAGCTGATACCAAATTCCGCGATGAAGGGATTGAAAACGGTCGCAACTATACCTATCGAATTACCGCATATTACCAGGGTGAGACTCCGGGTGAATCGGAAGCCACACCTGTTCTCACAGTTCTTCCCTGGGTACGGATCCAACCGGGATATTCCCAGACCTTCGAGTCGGGACACGAAGGCTGGCAACTGCAGGGTTCCGAATCGGGATTTCAGGTCGGCCTGGCCGCCAGTTTCCAAATCGGGGGCAATCCCGGGAGTATAGCCGCCATCCGCTCTGAAGGCCATCCTGCCGGTGAACAGGTTGCTGACTATCTCATCAGTCCGGTCTTTTATCCCGGAGATTTTTCCCACCCGGCAGTATCCTTTGATTATGTTTTTAGGCAAAATCCGGGTATCGATAATCTTTCCCTGATGTGGCGCGATTTTAATACCGGCCAATGGCATACAATCGCCAGTCTCGATTCTACCGGAGGATATTCCGATTGGAAAAACATACACTTTTACCTTCCACTGACTTCAGGGAATGCTCCCATCCAGATTGCCTTCTTTTACAATGATTTCTTTGGTCAGGGCTATGGTGCCGCAATCGACAATTTCAATGTTTATGAAGTCGCCGAACCGGCTATCCCCAATTTTTCCATCGATAACACCGACCTTTGCCTGGCTCAGACAGTAACTTTTACTGATCAATCCGAAGGCTCGATTCAATCCTGGGACTGGGATTTCGGTGAGGGTGCCGAACCCCGGTATGCAATAACACAAGGACCCCATCTGGTCAGTTACACGAAAGCCGGAAAAAAGACAGTGAAGCTATCCCTGAACCATCTGGACCATCTGCTGATTCCTGATGCACTATCCATCCGTGAAAACCCTGAAGCCGCCTTTGAGTTTATCCGGAAGTTCATGGATATCTCTTTCACCAATAAATCAAATCATGCTGAACACCTGCTTTGGTTGTTCGGCGACGGAACCACTTCAACCGAACCAGACCCCGTCCATACCTATTATACCAAGAGCCTGTTCGAAGTTCAGCAGATCGCTTACAACGGTACCTGCACCCCCGATACCCTGACGGTTTTTATCGACATGCGCAACGGCACCGGGATCGATGAAGAGGAATCATTGAGCAGCCTCACCATTTACCCGAATCCTACCGGAGGCAAGGTGACCCTGCTGTGGAACATCCTTTCACCGGACCCACTGAAAATCAGGATACTATCTATAACCGGACAGATTTTTCTATCTCAGGAATACCCTCCTCAAAAAGAGATAACACTGGACCTTTTCAATTTTCCGGATGGATTATATATCTTGCAAATCACTTCAGGTAAGTTGATCCGCAGGGAACAAATACTGAAGATAAATAACTAGTGACCAATATTCTGATGAAACGAATAACCCTATTGGCATTCGGACTTTTACTCAGCCGCCTGATTTTTGCAGATAATGTAGAAAATGTTCCGCAGACCATCACGCAGCCCAACGGAAAAATAATCAACTGCCTGGGATCAGGCGACGAATATTACCATCGGCTTCACGATGCAAATGGATATACTATCGTTCTGAATCCGCAGGATGGATTCTTCTATTATGGAATCCGCTCCGGAGAAACAGTAATTCCATCAAGATACGTTGCCGGGACGGTAAATCCGGCCAGCGTCGGACTCGAAAAAGGGGTAAAAATTTCCGAGCAACTGTATGCCGAGCGCCGGGCAAAATTTGAAACACCCCTTAAATCAGTTCAGGGAACCCCGACAAGGGGATTGGTCAACACGTTGTGCTTCTATATTTCTTTTGCCGATGACAGTGTTTTTACGCGTAATCGCAAGTATTTCAAAGAAATGTGGTCGGCAACCGATAAATCTTCGGTCCAGGACTACTTTAAGGAGATATCCTACAATACGCTTGACCTTGAAATTTATCACTTTCCTGTTAGTCCGGATACCGTTACCGTTTCTTATAAAGACATTCATCCCAGAAATTATTATTTACCGAAATCTGCCACCAACCCCGATGGATATGATGGAGACAATGCCGATCGGGAACATTCCATGCTGAAAAGAGCTGTTGAATTTGTGCAGAATCAGATACCTGCTGATGTTGATGTTGATATGAATGACGACGGGATAGTTGATAATATTTGTTTTGTAATTCAGGGAAACTCGTCAGCCTGGGCTGATCTTCTGTGGCCGCACGCCTGGGGTTTGTTCTCCTATGATGTAAGAGTGAAAGGTGCCCAGGTCAATGGTTATTTTCTAACCATGGAAAATGGATTTGGGGCCGGTACCATGTGCCATGAATTGGGCCATATTTTTGGAGCTCCGGATCTTTATCATTATTCAAGCAGCGGCAAAACAGGCCCTGATGCTGTTGGCGGCTGGTGCCTGATGTGCGGATCTGCCGATCCTCCCCAAAGTATATGCGGATTTTTAAAACTGAAATACAACCACTGGATTACCGATCTGCCTGAGATTACCGAATCAGGAGTTTATTCATTAAAGCCATTAAGTCAACCCACTGATAATCTGTATAAAATCAAATCCCCGTTCAGCCGTACAGAGTATTTTGTTTTGGAATATCGCAGGAAAGTAGGTCGCTATGAATCGTCAGCTCCCGGAACCGGACTGGTTGTTTACCGCATCAATCCCGGTGCCGGAAACGGAAATGCCGGCGGGCCTCCCGACGAAGTATATGTGTACAGGCCAGGAGGGTCAATCACCGAAGTTGGCAGTCTCGGCAGTGCAGCAATGATAGCTCCCAGCAAAAGAGCCATAAATGATAAGACCGATCCTAATTGCTTTTTGTGGAACAACGGTGAGAGCGGACCAGGAGGACTGGATCTGTTCAACGTATCCGCCGCCGGCGATTCTATCACTTTTGAAGTGAAAATCAACCACCTTTTCCCGCCAACTGAACTTGATTATAGTCCGGGTAACGGAGTAGTGGACTTGTCATGGGAGCCAAGTATGGCTCAGGATCTGCGTACCTATTACGTTTACCGCAATGGCGCCCGCTATGCGAGCACAACGCTTTCCACCTTTCGAGACAACGATATAGTTGAAGGTCAGACATATACTTATTCAGTTGCCGCCTATTATCAAGGGGAGTATACCGGTGAATCGGTAAAGAGCAACGAAGTAACCTACACTCCCAAAGGCATCCAGACCCTTCCGTATAAAGAGGACTTTGAGCAATCCTCACACGGATGGAAAATCAAAGGTAACGTTGAGGGATTCCAATGGGGAGATGCAACCAGCCTGGCCATGCAAACCATAAATACAACCAAATTCCTCGGAGCCAATTCAGTTGCCGCAGGTGCTGGTACCATGTGTTCAGATTATGCGATCACCCCTCGGTTGAACCTTTTTGGCAAAAACAAGGTTTACCTGCATTTCGATTATTCATTAAAAAGATGGCAGCAGCTCGATCACCTGAAAATCTATTTCCGTCGGAACAGAAATGAAATCTGGGTTCCGATCATCGATCTGCCAACCAGTGGAATCGGTGCCGGATTCAAATGGAAAAAATACAACCTTGAACTCCCGGCTGATTGCTATACTTCGGAGGCGCAAATAGGATTCCAGTATGACGATGGCAATGATCTGGGTTACGGTGCCGCTCTCGACAACGTGGTTATCGACGAAGAATTGGCTTCAGGGATTGAAACCAACCTGGAAAATCTGGTTATAAATCTTTACCCAAATCCGGCCGGGGACGAAACAACGCTGGAAATTTCCGGCACTGCCAGCGGTCAGGTATCCTTGAAATTGATCAGCATTGACGGTAAAACTCTGTGGTCAAAGATCCGCCAAAATCAAGCTGAAGGACAGGAAACGATTAATCTTAAGGGCATTGCAAAAGGGATGTATTATATCATTATTGAAACAACAGATCAGGTTATTATTAAATCCGTGATCAAGCAGAATTGATAGAGAAACAATTTCAGCGGCTTACCCATGAAGTTCGATCCTGTGTAAGGTGTGAACTTCATCAGCAAAGGACACAGGCAGTTTTTGGAACCGGGAATCCTTTTGCCGAACTTATGGTTATCGGTGAGGGTCCGGGTGAGGAGGAAGACAAACAAGGATTGCCTTTCGTAGGCAAATCGGGCCAGCTGCTCGATAAAATTCTTGGAGCAGCCGGCTTTTCCCGGCAGGAAA
>JBBAAF010000029.1:0-34338 GCA_041658425.1 Bacteroidales bacterium
AACCTGCAACCTGTAACCGACAGTCTCTCACCACCTCCCCGCCACCGTCGTCTGGCATTTCGGGCATCGATTGCTGGCAATCAGGTTTTGCTCGATTTCAAATCCTTTACGCTTGACTAAAAGGACTTTGCAATTCGGACAATAGGTGTCCTCGCCGCCAATGCCCGGTACATTGCCGATATACACAAATTTAAGTCCTGCTTTCATGGCAATATCCTTGGCACGGGTGAGCGCCTGGAGCGGTGTGGCGGGCAAACGGGTTAACTTATGCTGCGGATGAAACCGGCTGAAATGCAGCGGATAATCTGTAAATCCTTCCTTTGACAACCAATCGCACATTTTGGTGATCTGGTCGAAATTGTCTGTCCAGTCGGGAATGATCAGGTTTGTGATCTCAAGCCAGACTCCCTGGTCTTTAAACGTTTTCAGCGTTTCGAGCACGGGTTTCAGATTGCCGGCCGTGAGCTTTAAATGGGTCACCGGATCAAAAGTTTTCAAATCAATATTCGCAGCGTCAATTACTTTACATAATTCAAGCAGAGGCTCCTGGTTAATATAACCATTTGATACCATGATATTCCGGACCCCCCGGCTTTTGGCCAGCGTCGCCGTATCGATCATATACTCGAAAAAAGTAATGGGCTCGGAATAGGTATACGCTATCGATTTACATTGTTCCCGGATAGCCTGGTTAACAACCGTCTCGGGATTTGCACTGAAGTTGCGGGTTTTGGTTGGGCTGGTCTGGCTAATCTCCCAATTCTGACAGTTGAGGCAGGCAAAGTTGCACCCGGCAGTCGCAATACTAAAGGTTAACGATCCCGGCAGAAAATGAAGCAAAGGTTTTTTCTCAACAGGATCCATATGGACTGTACAGGGATTTCCGTATGCCATGGTATAAAGCTTACCATCGCGTGCGATCCGGTTATGGCAAACACTCAGTTCCCCCTCCTTGAGGGTACATTCATTCGGACATATCAGGCATTTTATCCCTCTTGGTGTTTCAATGTAATGTCTGGCTTCAAGTTCACCAGGCCTCGTATTATCTTGCTCATTCATCGTGTTTAATGTTTTATTTCCAAAACCATTTATGCCGTACAAACAGGTTGAAATCCCTGCCACAGCCGCATTTTTTAAAAATTCTCTTTTATTCATCTGACATCCCGGACGTCATTTCCGTCCGGATTTTAACAAGACCAAAATTAATACTCCTGAAACGGAAATGATACCGATAGCCGGCAGAAGGCCAAATATTGGTATAACTACCATCGGATACACCAGTGCGCCGAACGCAGCCCCCATCAGATCATATACATATAGCTTTCCATTCGATATTGGATCGGGCATGATCTTCGTGAGATGGGCGAAAAAAAGTCCCGTGAGCAGGGCTGTGACAAAGGTTAGTATTATAATCAATGCTGTTTTGATCAGGATCAGATTTCCTGATTTGGTCATCCAGATTGCAAGTCCTGCTAACAATGCAGTGACCATCGTGAATGCCAGGAGTATAAAGGTGCTGCTGGAGGCAAACTTGCCGGGCCGGCCGCTGAAAGTTCTTATGCTGCCAAGGGCGAGGCCTGCCATAAAGGAAGCCAGCAGCAGTCCGGTGAACAGATAAAGTGATCCTGCTGTAATCTGGATAAGAAAAAGCAGAATGATCTCTATCCCCGAAGCACCGGCACCCATAATAAACATGCCGCTGAATGCGGAGTGGCCGGAAACCAGGCCGCTGACCACAAGAATGGCCAGAATCGCAACCAGCGGCCATGATATCCGTACCGGAAAATGCCCCAGCCACCAGGCGATCTGTCCGAAATAAGCTCTGGGTTTTAGATCGGTATTAACAGTAGATTCTGATCCCATAACCCGGCTCAGCTCTTCCATTCGTGCTTTAAACAGATCTTCATCAAAATAGCCAACGGAAATATAAAGTGTCGGAATGTTCCGGGATTTCAATTCGGATAAAATATCCGTGCTGAGCATGGTACTTCCTGCAATCAGGTAATTGTTCTCACCGGGAAAAAGGAGAGCTTGACTGAAAGATTTCCGCATTGCATTGATAACAGGACCGATAGCGGCGATAGCTTCTCCTGATACGTAATTAGCTGTTCCAGGCAGCATTACTGAGACTATCCCGCCCGAAGCCAGGCAGTTTTTCAGGCGATTGAAGAATTCAGCGGTATAGAATCGGTTCAAACTCAGATTTTGCGGGCCGGGAAGCATAACCAGAATGATATCGTATTGAATATCTGAATGATTGATCCAGACCGATAGTGTTTTTTTTATATATCGAAGGGGCGGGATGGATTCCTGAATCAGGTTAAGACGTTCTGCCAACCTGAAAATTTGCGGATCCGGCTCCGCCAAATCAATGCGATTGCAGGGATATTTAACTAGTTCCAGGTTGATACCCGAAAGCAATCCTCCGATAACCAGAACATTTCGGGGGTTTGGATGCTGTATCATGGCAAAATGGGCCATCTCTTCACAGACCAGGGTGTTTCCGGAAGATTGGGCGAGGATGCCATTCTCGAAAATATTCACCTGATCGCCGCTCCTGGTGATTGTCAACCGGCCGGATGGGCCTGAACGGGTGGCAATGATCTCTTCATTGGGATGAAATAACTTCTCAATCCACCGGCCGGCAGGGGGTGTCAGAATACCTGTCAGGATTGCAATGGTGCAAATAAGTCCTGCGGTTGCGCCCCCAATACTCTCCCAGGCATAAGCTTTTCTGATGTTCAGCCCTGAGGACTGTAATAATCTGGTAATGAAAGTAAAGGCAAAACCATTCAGGAAGCAGAAAGGAGTCAGGATCAACAGTAGAAAGCCCGTAAAAGCCACCGGACCCGCTTCGATCCCGGGAGCAAAAAAGAGGCTTTTACAATAATACATTAACGGAATCGAGAAGAATGGAAGAATTATAAGGGTAAGAACGAGAAGAATAGATTTACTCTGGTTCTCCCGGGGTTCTGAGCTGATAACAGCCCCGGCACGATTGCCGGTAAGGGCTCCAGTTCCGGTGATCAGTAACCACAGAAACATAATCAGTGATAACATAAGTTCGTTTCCCTGGAACAATGCGAGCAATTCCCTGATCATAAATGTTTGAAAGGCAATTCCGGTGAACCCGATCAGAAATGGTAGGGTTTTAGGGGATAAGGATGCAAGACCGGCCTGGATGCGAAGTTTAGAAGGGTTAGAATGGTTAGAATGGTTAGGGGTTATTTTGCGTTTTCGCCCGGGAAAATAGTAGGTCCAGTTCCATAAAAAATGAAATATACCGATGAGCGATAGAGCTATGCCGAAATTGACGTGCCATTTAAGAACTTTTTCAGTCCAGGGAACCTCCATCTTATAATTGATCTGCACAGCCATCAGAATTCCGAGGCAGGCAGCTACGAGGAACGTTGCCAGGAGACTGTAATTCCATATTTTCCGGTGGATGGATTTATTTATTATGTCCAGCCGGCTGAATAGTAGGCTGATACCATAAAGGATCAGCAATATCAGTTCGATTGGAATCAGCAAATAAGGCGCATTCATTTTTTCTTCGGGATATCCTCCTCAAAGATAAGAGCCTCGAATATATAGATATCCGCATCCTTCCAGCCGGTCCAGCCGATCCCGGCTTTATCCCGGGCACAGTGGCCCAGAAATTCATCCAGTGTCCAACCGGTCTCGGTAGCAACCTGCGGTAAAAATGTTCCGCCCTGAAACCCTTTTTTAATGTAGATTCCATGTTTACCCAATTGGATTTCACTGATGTTCATTATCTTATGCATCGGGGTTAAAACCGATATTTCAATATGGATAGACTCGAGCTCCTTAACCTGTACCGGCTGAAACCGGCTGTCCTGAGTGGAAGCAGCTATAGCCATCTCCTGGATAACCTTGTAAAGCGGGATATCAGGTTCAAATGACCCGATACACCCACGAAGGTCGCCTTCGATTTTTAAGGTGACGAAGGCACCTGCCTTCACTTTGAGATTTTCGCTGTATCCGCTTGAATTTAATGGAGGTATTGTTCGGGTTCTGATATAGGAATCTAACGTGCTCCGGGCAATGCGGATCAATTCATGCTTGTCAGCCTCAGTCAGTTCGAAACCTGATGAAGTTTGCTCGGAGATGCAAATGGCATTGTAACCTACCACACTGGCTTTATCGCCATACGGTTTGATGTCGCCCGAGTTTTTGTAATCAATCTTATTGAACAACAGAGCATTGTTTCCCTGAGTAAGATAAAGCAAGGTGAGTCCGGAGGGCCAGGCGCACATGCTGGTGGCCAGTTCGGGTATCCGAAGTTTTTCATTGTTGCGGATGGTTTTTATAAACTCCGCGGGTGAATTGGTGCAGAAGGCTTTTGCTGTGATCTCGTCAACCTTCACGGCATCTTCATAGGCAGGATAATGCGAAAAATCAGCACTGATCACGAACAGGTTTTCGCTGTTAAAATAAGGTTTAAGGGCATCAGCAATATCTTCACAAACTGCCGGCACCTGGGTTCCCAAAACAATGGGAACGATCTTGAACGGATACTTCAGCCGGGATTGTAAAAATGGCAGCTGAACTTCAATGCTATGTTCGGTGATATGGGCTTCGGGATAATCGGTGAATGCCCCAGAATTCCTGATCAGTTCATTTGCGGCTTCGGTATCAACCGGTACACGGCCCAGTGGGGTAATATAATCACCCTGTGTGTAAACCGACGCCTTTCCAAAACTGAACCGGTGCGACGAGGCCAGGATAAAAACCCTTTTGTAAACCTGATCCGGGTTCAGTTGATTATAGCCGGATGCGGCCACCCCTCCCGAAAAAACATAGCCTGCATGGGGAACCAGGATTGCCCTGACCAGCCCCGTGGTTTGATTTGGCTTTGCGGATGCCATGAACCCGGAAATCATTTTCCTTAACCCGGCAGCATCAGATGGATAAAATGATCCAGCTACCGCAGGCTGCCTATCTTTTTTGTTCGATTGCATAGATACCTGATTTATACCCGATACGGGCACCACACTGAGAAGGAAATATATCACGAAACGTGACATTCTTTACGTTCTTTACGTTTCACAGTCTAAGACGCAATTATGCGTCTCTACAGTCTTAACCTATTATGCGCTTCCAGAAGCTTCGTTTCCGTCGGTCGGAATATGTTTTGTACTTCTTTCCGTCTGGATTACCGAATTGCTTTATCGTGATATTCCTGATCATTTCAATGCCCACTGGTCCTATCCTCCGCCGAAAGCGTGTGAGTTCGCTGGTTGAGAAGGGTTTCTTGGTCTGGAAATGAACCTCGCCGCAGAAATACTGCCAGTATGGATTTTCCGGCCAGATCTTTAATACTTTTTCATCACTCAGACTGAATCGCTCTTTTAAGAGGATCATGCCGATGATTTTTCGGGGCGGAATCGAAGGACGTCCCCTGGGGGAGTAAAATGGTCTGAAATGTTCTTCAAGGGATTCCCAGTCAATGTGATCTGCTCCGATGGCAAATTCGTGATCCCGATTAATAAACCGTTCGATCGGAACCTCGAAAATATCAAGTTGCCGCTTGTTTCTTGTACGTCCCAACATAAGCTTATCAGGTTATTTGGTGTGTTACCAACCTCTTACAAGATAACAAAAAAATCCGTGGTGAAAAAATCTTTAAAACTCTCTGCAAACCCACGAAATTGTATGACAGGCAACCACCCCGGCGGTTTCGGTGCGCATACGGCTGCTGCCCAAAGTTATTGGCAGGTAACCATTTTCAGTTGCTGCAGCGATCTCTTTATCACTGAAGTCACCTTCAGGACCGATCAGAATGGTAACCGGTTCGTTTGGATGTATAATTTCGTTCAGCCATAGTTTATTACCAGCCTGGCAGTGGGCAATTGTTTTAACACCGGGGATGCTGTTCTTCATGAAGTTTTTGAACGATACCGGTTCGTGTATTATCGGATGAAAAGCCTTGAGGGATTGTTTCATGGCCGCAATAACGATACGCATTTGCCGATCGGTTTTAACATCCTTTCGCTCAGAGTGTTCGCAGATTATGGGTGTAATTTCGCTGATTCCGATCTCAGTGGTTTTTTCCAGAAACCACTCATAACGATCAATCTGCTTGGTAGGAGCGATGGCAATATGAAGATGATAAGGAGGTTTCCCGATATCATGGGAATGCCTGATGATTTCCACAGTGCAGGCTTTCGGGTCGGGGTGGGCGATCCTTGAATGATACCAACCGCCCCGACCGTTGACCAGAATAATTTCATTTCCCGGATTTAATCTCAGGACCCTGACAGCATGATGCGATTCATCAGGGTTAAGCGTAAAAGTTTGCTCATCCGTTAATCCCGGTGCGTAGAAAAGGTGCATAAATTATAGGTTTTTTAAAAAGGAGGCTAGGACAAAATGCTATCAGTGCTTCAATTACCATTGTGCCCAATTATCAGTTGCCACTACCTTTAGGTAGTGGATTAGATTGATCCACAGAGCTTTATGGCCTTTAGGCCAATTCCTGTTGATTTGGGAGAATGTATCCAAAAATGTTAGCCTAAAGGCCATAATTCATTGTTAGTCAATGTTATCCACTAGCTAAAGCTAGTGGCAATTAATAAGAGAATCCATTTTGTCTCTCTGGAATGCTAAAGCTATTAGCATTTTGTCCCCCCCTTTTTTTGTCCCATCCGCGTTCTATTCTTCATTTAAAATTCTTGGGGTCCAGCGCAGCCGGCGTCCAGTTACGGAGAAAGGTCATTACCTTAACCTTATTGTAGCCCTTACCTTCTTCAAGAAGCCCGGAGTCCTGGGTATGGATCAATTGACCTTTTGCATCAAGAATGAGGAAAACCGGGTACCCCAAACGACCCGGTTTTTTGTATTTAAGCAGGATGCCAGCGTTTTTATTCTCCTTACTGTAATTGAGAAGGGTGAAAACATAATTGTCCTCGATAAATTTCTTGATTTCAGGATCTTCCTTAATATAGACATGGAACAGGAGGCACCAGGGGCACCAGTTCCCGCCAACCTGAATAAAGACATGCTTGCCTTCAGCTTTGGCTTTTTTAACTGCTTTGTTGATGTCTTCCTTAGCGTTGGCTTCCGGATTGTAGATTTTTTTCGGATCCTTGGCTTCCTGGGCATTGGCTGCCTGGATGCCGGCAACCATGATAATGGTAATAATCAAGGTAAAAAGCTTTTTCATCAGTTAATAGATTAGAATTATTTCTGTAAATGTAAAAATTCCGCAACTGATTATATTTGCTGCATGATCAGAATTGGAGTTTTATCAGATACTCATGGCCAAATTGACCAACCGGTACTGGATTTTTTCAAGGATTGCGATGAAATCTGGCATGCCGGAGATCTTGGTGATACGAGTGTGATGGATGTTTTAGCCGAAGGCCGGGTTTTCCGGGGAGTGTATGGCAATATCGACGGATGGGAGGTCAGAAGGGAACTGCCGGAATTTCTGGAGTTTACCGTTGAACAGGTCAGCGTGCTGATCACACACATCGGGTTTCATTATGGAAACTATTTGAACGAGGTTGTGCAACGACTCAATAATTTTAAACCTAAGCTATTCATCTGCGGCCATTCACATATCCTGAAAATTAAAAATGACCCTGCCCGTCAGATGCTCCACATCAACCCGGGCGCGGCAGGCAAATACGGGATTCACCAGGTCAGGACAGCAGTACGATTCGAGGTCAACCTCGACAGGATTGAGAATTTGGACCTCTGGGAAATGGATAGATATGCAAATCCCAAAACACAATATCCAAAAAACAAATAAATCTCGTTAACGCTCTATATTAAATCTTCGCAGGAACTCCGATACTTGTTGGTAAGTCCCTATATAATATTGATATTCAACCTCTCCGTGGGCTGTCTTTTGTTTGCGTTTTGCTTCGTTGGTGCTACGGATCATGGCATTGAATTTTTCAAACCCCGGTCCGGCAACACATTGCATCACGCCGCGCGAATAGGTGAGAAAGAAATAGTTCTGCCGGTCGATCTCAATATACAAAGTTAAGGCATCGCCTCCTCTCCGGTGCATGATCTCCATGAAACCATTAACTTTCTTATTAATCGGTTCGCCCATTATATTACCGATCCCGATCTTTCCGGTGGATTGATAGGAACCTGTTTCCGGGTTCCATTTGAAACGGACATCAGAAAAAACTATGGTGTGAAGCAATTCGTCAGGTAACTTTCTCCACTTTCCAATCAGACTGATCTGTTTAAGCAATTCTTCTCCCATTGTTCTGCCAAGAAGATCTTTAAATGCATCCCGGAAGGCCGGGTCACTATAGTTGACCGGTTCAAGTCCGGCGGCATTGTTGATCGACTTGGCCATGAAATCCAGAATTTTCGGGTCGAAAAAGAAATCCACGGTCAAAATCACCGACCCCCTCACGCTGTCTTTCCTGAGATCATGTATCAATCTGCCGGCGCCGTTTAACTTCACCTGGCCAAGATCAACACCAAGCGTCAAGGGCCCATTCGCTTCTGTCAGGCATCCATCCGCATCAAGGGATAAAATGGGGCCATCGGCTTCAGGATCAGCTTTTTTCTCCGCAGAGGCCAGCTTATACTGACCTTTAGGTTCATCGTACCAAAGCCATCCATAAGCAGATATCAGGGGTCGATCGCTATAACGCGTATGCGGGCCAACAAAAGTGGAATATAGTTCAACGGGTTGATTGGAAAGGAAAAAGCCCTTGAATAATCGTTCATTCTGATCGTTTGTAGTGATTGAATCAATCGGAATGGAAACGGAATCGGGATAGACTCTGCTGGTAAACCGGATCCATTGCAGGGTAATATTAGGGCATGTATGGCTGAGTTGGGTTTGTCCGTCAAAGAGCAGAAACCGCTCATTGTTGTTCCATTCTACGGATCCATAATATTTAAATGCCGGGCTCAGACTGAAATTGTTTTCCACCGGGATATCTCCTTTCCCAAATGATATCCCGTTTTTGTCGGGCTGGATATCAGAGAAGGTGATGGAGAAATCACGCCCGGCGATATCCCGGTATTGGTAATAGCCGTTTGCGTTATATTTTTTTTGGTCAATAATCGTCACGGTGGCGTTGGTTATCCGGTGAACCAGTGTTGTGTCCCTGCTAACGATGGTTGCCTGCATCAGGGAATCAATTTTTGCATCCTTCCTGATCACCAGGTTCCTATCCACCGGATATACCCGGACATCTGCAACATCGATATAATCAACGCTGTGGGCATTGAGAGACTGATTTTTCAGCACAAAATCTGCCTGTCCGGATCTGAAATTCAGCGAATCAGAGGGTTTTGCGGCCATTCTGAATTTTACATCATCCAGGATCATTTGTCCTCTGGCAATATCCCAGTTAAACACTGTGGGCCTGCCTTCAAAACGGTTTTGTGTAAACTCAACACGGGAGTCATTACCAGTCGGCTCAAACCGGGCTTTTTGATTTCCAACATCCACCAAACCATTAAACCGAGAGGCCACCAGTACGGTTCCGGCACTGATTGCCAGGGCCGGATCGGCCTTTTGAGCCGAAGAATCCCGGAAGATTCTCAGGACTCCATCCAAGGCTTCATAACTATCCTGATAAAACTTGAATTCATTGGACGTTATGGAATAGCCGGTAAAATTAATGGTGCCTTTTCCGGTCAAGGCCTGGGGCTCAAGGGATAGCTCCCCGTCGAACTTCCCATCCTCATACATGCTGAGTGGCTCCCTGGTACCTTTTGCAACCAGTTTATCACTTTCGGGATACCATTTTACCGACATCTGTTGACCGTGCGTTTCGGGGTTACCGGCATCGGTGGTATCCTTGTTTACGGCAAATAATTTAGTCAGGGTGTTTACCTGATCAGGGAGAAAGAGAAAATCATCTGAAATCAGGGTTGAATTGAGATATTCGAGCCTTCCGGATCCTTTAAGTCCAGCTTTGCTCATCGCTATACTATTGAAAAATTGGCCTTTACCCTTATAAACAGGATAACCTTCCTCAGGGGTTTTAAGCGTTTCAAAACCAAGCGAATGATCGGTTTGATGCCGTAATGCCAACTCAAGGGGTGGGAAAATATCAGCCGTGATGAACAGTCCGGGAAAGATTAGCGAATCACTGAAACTATACCCATTTAAACCCTTCAGGGTAAATGGCGATATGTTGAAATTGAATGCTTTACGTGGATACACTCCATTCAGAATTTCCTTTTGATCATAATACACATATGCACTGGTATCGGTTTGCAGAATAGGGTATTCCGGAAATTCCTGCACTTTTAAACCCGATTTGTTGGCTGGCTCATCGATCTTAAGTACACCTCTGGTGTTTTCGATCACTGAAGTTACATCAGCCAGCAATGGCACCTCGTTTTTCTTTGCCGGCTTCTCATAAACCCGCATCCTGATTTGATCAACCTTGCCCAACCTTATTGAAAAATCATCGTAATTAAAGCGGAATTGCTGGCCATAAAAATGGATCAGGCCTCCCTGGACTTCACCGTTAAACAGAATGTCCCTGCCTTTCAGAATTTCAATCGTCTGATTAGCAGGGAAAATGGTGACATTACGTGTTTGGCTGAGTTCAATCGATCTAACCCAAAAAACTTTCAGATGATTATTGCCCAGGTTTAGAATGGCATTGGCATCAGGTGGTTGATGAACAGATTCGAACCGGATAACATCATAATCCTGGAGGCCTGCGTTTTTTTTCAGAAAGTCATAAGCACGTTCCTGCACCTCAACCAGCATGGTTTCCGAATTATACCTGACAAACCCTAAAAAGGACAGACGCAATAGCATTTCTTCGACGAGATGCTGTGGCTTTTGCATAAACTTGGCCAGTTCACCAAGGGTATAGGTTCGGGAATAGTAATAATCAGCACACTGTTTCACTGCCGCAACCGGGTGCTTTTTGTCGGCAATCAGTATCTCATTATACCGGTCAATATTGAAAAAGTCGGCAGATTCAAAAGAGGCCCTGTTTTCGGTACTTCCGAATAACCCTGTCATGGTCATAATTGTATCTCCGGCATGCCACCTTATCAATTCAACGTTTAGATCGTAGTCATGATAAGTGTTCAGAAATCGGGATGGGGAGAGGCCCTGGCCATCGCGAATCAGAGATATTTCCTTTTGTTTGCCATTATACTGGAATAATAGCCCGGGATGATAAATAGAATCTGTTTCGAGGTAAATACTTGCTTCAGTGTTAATTCCACGGGCCTGATCAGGCTGGAAGGAAAAATAGGTTGAAGCTAAACGTAATAAAAGCTTTTGGTTGTTAAAAACCGAAAGAACACTTTTCCGGGATGGAAGACCGGTGCCTAAAACTTTTAATCCTTGCAGGGAAAAACCACCTTCATAATCCATACCCGGATAGAGGTTCTTAATTCTGTTCCGCAGTTCATAGGAGGTGAATCTGGGATAGCCAGCTACTTCAGGGGCCACGCCGGGGAGAATTTTGTTCTCAATCAGGCCGATCAGTGGTTCAGTGAAATAGCGTTTGTCAATCAGATTGACAGAATCTATCGCATAGGCCGATTTCGAAAGGTCCAATTTATATCGGTTGAGCTTCACGTAAACCTGCCCGGCCGGAATATTAAGCTTTTCCCAGGTAATCTGACCGCCGTCACCATAAAAGAGATTTGTTTCCGGATAAAAACGTCCGCGGGTGGAGAATATAACGGTACTGTCACCACTGCCGCTGGCAACCAGGTTGGAGGGATTTATGGTAACATAGAAAGCAGAATCCATTCCGCATTGGTTCAGGCCAGGCCCGACTCTCCATTGAAAGGCGCTTGATTTGAAAAGGATTCCTTTTTGCGAAAAGTCCAGCGTAAATTCCAGAAATGATTTGGTCTTGTTCAGACTTTTCTGGTTCTGAAGGAGCAATTTATCGAGGTAACGAGACCACTCCAGAAAGTCGGCCCTGTTTTTTGAATGGGTGGAAACCTCGAGAAAAGCTTCAAGCAAATTATAAAAATCAGGAAATGGCTGTGCACCCAGTTTATTGAGAATATTTGCTTTCCGGGCAAGATCGATCCAGTGGTTTTCCTCGAGCTGGCCGTTCTTTTGTGCAGTTTCAAATTTCAGTAAAATAGCTCGTGTATCTTCCGGCTGTCGGCCACCGAAAAAATCACGGGCTTCCTGAATAAACAAAGCGGGGTCAGGATGGAAACGTAATGTTTCCTGGCCCGGCGCATGGATCAGGCATCCCGTTAGGAGAAAAAGCAGAATGCCGGATTTCTTCATGGTCAGAATGACTGCACGATCCGATGAAATTCAGCTGCATCAAGGGCTGCGCCCCCTATTAATCCTCCGTCAACATCAGGTTTGGAGAATATCTCAACGGCATTGGATGATTTGCAACTTCCACCGTACAAAATGGTCAGCTGTTCAGCAATCTCAGCACCATAACGGGCTGCTACAAGTGAACGGATAAACTTATGCATTTCCTGAGCCTGGTCAGGAGAGGCAACTACACCGGTACCAATGGCCCAAACCGGTTCATAGGCGATTATGACCCTTGAAAAATCTTCATTGTTCAGGTGGAACAGGCTCTCCATTAACTGGTTTTCAACTATGTTATTTTGAATCCCTGCATTTCTTTCATCCAGAACCTCTCCGCAACAGTAAATCGGTCGCATCTGGTTTTTAATGGTCAGATCAACTTTTTTAGCCAGTGTAGCATGATCTTCCTTAAAATAAGCACGCCTTTCGGAATGCCCGATTATTACGGCCATCACACCAACCGATTTGAGCATCCCAACAGCTACTTCGCCGGTATAAGCACCATTGGCTTCGGATGCGCAGTTTTGGGCGGCTAAACAAATTTTAGCCGGATCGATAACTTTATGCACTTCGCTTAAATGCGTAAAGGGCGGGGCAATTGCAACGCCAACATTCTCAGGAGCAGGCTTTTCAATCAGGAGCTGCATCAAATCACTTGCAAGCTTTACTCCGGCTGCAACATCGGTATTCATTTTCCAGTTTCCGGCAACAATTCTTTTTCTCATGATTCCTTAATGTTTTTAAGCTGTTTGTAATGCCATTTGCCTATGATCGTTCCCCCTTTGATCAGCATAAGGCCGGGATTTGAACGGATCATGGTTTTCACAGTGGTTTCATCCATCAGGTAAACAGGATAGGAAGCTTTAACCTTTTCTTTAAAAAGTTCGTGTTCTTCGGTAACGGAAGAGGTTAACGCATAGAAACCGTATCCTTTTGAAACTGCAGATTCGGCGATCCGGTTAATCTCATCAAAATGACTCAGGTTAGTTTTTTCAATATTACTGATTACCAGCAGGTAATTATATCCGGGGTCAGAAAGGATCTTGTTCGTAACATCCAGGTTGTCCGGAGTGATGATTGAGAAATCATGAATCGGCGGGACATAGCCTTTTTGGATCAGTTTATCCTTCCGGTCAACAAATTTCCAGGTAGAATCAGGTAAATTCTTATCTGTAAAGCTTTGGCGGGTACCATCCTTTTCGTAATAGAAGATAATCTTATATTTTGCCTGAGGGGCATCGTCGGGGATGATCATTCCGGCCGGGATGTTTGCGCCGATTTTATAGGGCATGAAATCTATGACCGGCAAGTGGTTGAGGTTATAAAACTCAAAACCGGCTACCAATAAAGCAAATCCCAGGGCAGCGAAAGCCTGAATTCCCGGTTTGAACAAATCTTTGAAATTTTCACGGTTTATAAATAGAATCACGACGAAAACATCCAGAACCACGTTTTTTAGAAATGTTTGCCAGTTGGTGAGTACAAGCGCATCTCCAAAGCACCCGCAATCAGTCACTTTATTAGATATTGCCAGCCAAAGGGTAAGCGGGGTATAGAATATCATAAAAGCAACAGCGAGCCAGATGGCCCATTTGATTTTCAGGTTCAGCAAAAGCATAATTCCGACGAGCATTTCCGCCCCGCACATCAGGATGGATAAAGTGAGGGAGAGGGGTATCATGAAATTCATCCCGAAAACCACCAGGTACTCTTCGAGTTTGATTGCCGTTCCGGTAGGATCAACACACTTGACAAATCCTGAAAAGATAAAAACAACCGCGATAATTATCTTGCTGATAATTTTAATCGTCACTTTCATAGGGCATTAATCTTTAAAATCAATTTTAATTAAGGCAAAGATGGCATAATTGATCATATCCATGTAATTGGCATCAATGCCTTCCGAAACCATGGTTTGGCCAAGATGGTCCTCGATTTGTTTGGTGCGGTATATCTTCATGAGAATCAGATCGGTAAAAGAGGATATACGCATCGATCTCCAGGCTTCTCCGTAATCATGATTCTTAGCCTGCATCAGGGCCCTGACGCGGTCGAAATGGCTGTTGTACAAGGATAACGCCTGATCAGGTTCAAGATTAACGGGCAGTCCGTCATTGGCTTCAAGCTGTATCAGTCCGATAATACTATAATTCACAATCCCGATAAACTCAGAGCGGATATCATCTCCGATCATCTGCGTTTTTTTTTGTTCAATACTCTGAATACGTTGGGCTTTGATATAGATCTGATCGGTAACAGATTCCGCCCGGAGGATTCTCCAGGACGAGCCGTAGTCTTTCATTTTCTTTACGAAAATATCCCGGCATATAGTAACTATCTGATTATATTGCGAAAGTGTTTTCTTCATCTGGCCTGAAATAAGGGTCTAAAATACGAATTGCTGCTGAAAAGCACCGGCAAAGTTTTACATTTATAAGCTTATTTCATCTTGCATGATACCATCCGGCCAAATATTCATGAAACCTCGTAATATCAGGATAGGAGACAGGCTGCTTTCTTTGGAGAAGCCCCTGATTATGGGGATCATCAATGTTACGCCCGACTCATTTTTTGATGGGGGGATGTATCAGACCCGCGAAATGGTAAGGATGAAAGCCGGCCGAATGCTGGAGGATGGAGCGGCCATTCTGGATGTCGGCGCATGCTCTACACGACCGGGATCGGTTGAGCCTGATGAGGAAACCGAGAAGGAGCGGCTCAATCTGGCTTTATCTGTGTTACGGTCGGAACACCCGGATTCGGTAATTTCTGTGGATACCTATCGTTCCGGTATCGCCGAATGGGCCGTTAAAGAACATGGTGTTCAGATGATTAACGATGTTTCAGGAGGGAACCAGGATCCTAAGATGTTTGAGACGATTGGAAGGTTAAGGGTAGCTTATGTTCTGATGCATATGCTCGGATCGCCCCGCACCATGCAGGATAATCCAAAATACTCTGATGTTGTTAATGAAATATCTCTTTTTTTTGCTGCCAGAATCCGGGAACTTACCGAATCGGGAGTGGCTGACATAATCCTGGATCCCGGGTTTGGATTTGGGAAAACTTTAGACCATAATTATGATCTTCTGGCCCGGCTGCCCGAATTCAGGTTATTCGAAAGGCCATTATTGGTTGGATTATCAAGAAAATCAATGATCTATAACGTCCTGAAAGGTGCCCCGGAATCTTCGCTTAATGGAACAACGGTAGTCAATACCCTGGCTCTGCTTAAGGGCGCTGAATTTTTAAGGGTTCATGATGTTAAGCAGGCTCATGAATGTATTCAATTGATTGATAAGATTAAATTGTGAATTGAATGAGTTTTATTTTTGATACGATACGGTTACTCGACCTGATTGATATTTTGCTGGTCGCCTTGCTGATTTTTCAGGTTTATAAGTTGGTTCGTGGCACTGTAGCGGTAAACATATTTTACGGAGTATTCCTGATTTACCTTCTTTGGCTGGTGGTGAGGGCGCTGAATATGCAATTGCTGGGTTCGATCCTGGGCCAGGTTATCGGCCTTGGACTGATTGCTTTGTTAATCGTTTTTCAGCAGGAGGTCCGGAGATTTCTCCTGGTTTTAGGTACGCGGTATTTCCGGAACGGTAAAATTTCATTCGATCATTTATTTAAACTCAGCAGTCAGCGGGTATCCGGATGGGATTTCGAATCAATTGTCCGGGCTTGTGAGAGGCTCTCCAAAACAAAAACGGGGGCTTTGCTGGTGCTTGCAAAAAAATCCGAGTTAAGGGCTTTCGCAGAAACCGGCTGTCAGGTTGATGCGACCATCTCAGCAGAATTGATCGAAACGATTTTCCGCAAGGATGGTCCGTTGCATGATGGCGGGATGATTCTGGCCAGGAACAGAATTTCAGCAGCACGGTGTGTTTTACCGGTATCTGAAAATCCGTCGATACCTTCAGGACTGGGCCTGCGTCACCGGGCGGCAGTGGGAATGTCTGAAAACTCAGATTCATTCGTCATTGTCGTATCAGAAGAAACAGGGTATATCTCCTACGCGAACCAGGGTGAATTGGTGGGAAAAGTCAAAGGAGATGAACTCCGAAAAGTATTACCCCTGGTTTTAGGGGACACTATTTTTTCTTGAAAATGCCCGCTCTGTGTTCTTGTCCCTTAAGAATCCGGTCGATGTTTTTCTGATGGGTCAGCACAAGAAGTGCGGCAACAACCCAGGAAAACACCATTAACGGCACATTATTGCCTGGTAATAGAAACAAAACGAACAGCGGGAAAGAAATACCGGCCAACAGCGATCCAAGGCTGACATACTGGCTGACAAGGAAAGCGATGAGGAAAACAACAAAAGAAAGAAGGGCACCGAGAGGATATATAGCCAATACTATTCCAAATCCGGTTGCAACTCCCTTACCGCCTCTGAACCCGGTAAATATGGGAAAGAGATGACCGACCAAAGCGGCCATACCAAAAATGATCTGCCAGAAATACAAGGCTTCGCTATTGGATGCGATCCCTGGAATCAGGTATGCCAGTTGAACGGCTAAATACCCTTTTAAAGTATCGATTATCAAAACAGGAACGCCTACCAACGGTCCAAGATTCCGCATCACATTCGCAAACCCTGCATTACCGCTTCCGAGGTCTCTCACATCCACACCTTTCATTAACCGGCCCAGCCATACAGCTGATGAAACTGAGCCCATCAGGTAGGCCAAAATCAATAAAACTATTGATATCCAGATATTCATATAACTATATATCATGGCAAAGATAAGGAAAAAGTTGTCAACTCCGAATACAGAGTTGACAACTTTAATTAATGCTTGTTATAAAGCAGCCTGAGCAGCAGCCAGTCGCGCAATGGGAACGCGGAAAGGTGAACAGCTTACATAATCCATTCCGGCTCGATGACAGAAACCGATTGAGGATGGTTCACCGCCATGTTCACCGCAGATTCCAACTTTAAGTTTTTTGCGGGTACTCCGACCTTTTTCAACAGCCATGGTGATCAACTGACCAACACCAACCTGGTCAAGAACCTGGAAAGGATCGTCTTTCAGGATGCCTTTCTGCAGATAAACGGGGAGGAATTTTCCTGCATCATCGCGGGAATATCCAAAGGTCATCTGGGTAAGGTCATTGGTACCGAAAGAGAAAAATTCAGCTGATTCGGCGATCTTGTCGGCTACCAGGGCAGCACGTGGAACTTCAATCATGGTACCTACCAGGTAATCAATCTTGTCATTCATTTCGGCAAATACCTTGTTTACCGTGTCACGGGTGATATTTTCCTGGAGTTTCATTTCTTCGTATGTACCAGTCAGCGGGATCATTATTTCAGGCTTAGCTTCAATTCCGCGTTTCTTCAGGTTCAAAGCAGCTTCAATAATGGCACGAACCTGCATTTCGGTAATTTCCGGATAGGTATTACCCAGGCGGCATCCGCGATGACCAAGCATCGGGTTGAATTCGTGCAGCGATTCAACTTTGGCTTTTACTTCAGCAGGTGATATGCCCATCTCTTCAGCCATTTCTTTTTGATTGGCTTCTTCGTGAGGTACAAATTCGTGCAACGGAGGATCCAGCAAGCGAACGGTTACCGGCAGACCTGCCATAACCTCGAAAATTCCTTCAAAATCACTCCGCTGAATGGGCAGGAGTTTTTGAAGAGCTTTTCTGCGGCCAGTTTCATCATCAGCAAGAATCATCTCACGAACGGCTTTGATCCGGTCACCTTCGAAAAACATATGTTCAGTGCGGCATAGTCCGATTCCGACTGCACCAAAGTTGCGGGCAACCTGTGAATCATGAGGGGTATCGGCATTTGTCCTGACTTTCAGACGGGAGTATTTATCGGCAAGTGTCATCAATTCACCAAAGTCGCCGCTCATTTCCGGAGTAATGGTTTTGATTTTTCCATCATATACCTCCCCGGTCGAGCCGTTCAGTGAAATCCAGTCGCCCTCGGCCAATTCCCGACCATCAACTTTAAGAGTACGTTTCTTATAATCGATCTGAAGGCTGCCTGCTCCTGATACACAGCATTTTCCCATACCACGTGCAACAACAGCAGCGTGTGAGGTCATACCGCCGCGGGCAGTAAGAATACCTTCTGCCACGTTCATTCCTTTGAGATCTTCAGGTGAAGTTTCAATCCTTACCAGAACGATCTTTTTCCCTGCTGCAGCCCATTCTTCGGCTTCATCAGCATGGAATACGATCTGACCGGTGGCAGCACCCGGAGAAGCGGGTAATCCTTTAGTGATAACCGAAGCACTCTTCATAGCCGCTTTTTCGAATACCGGATGGAGTAATTCATCAAGTTTATTCGGTTCAACGCGTTTAAGTGCGGTTTTTTCGTCAATCGATCCCTGACGGAGCATGTCCATAGAAATCTTTACCATTGCAGCGCAGGTGCGTTTACCATTACGGGTCTGCAGTAACCAGAGCTTACCATCCTGCATGGTGAACTCAATGTCCTGCATATCTTTAAAATAATCTTCCAGTTTCTGCTGTATCTGGTTCAGTTCTGCAAATACGGCGGGCATAGCTTCTTCCAATGAAGGATATTTTCCGGCGCGATCGGCTTCCGAAACATTGGCCAGTTTTGCCCAACGCTGTGATCCTTCTTTGGATATCTGCTGCGGGGTACGGATACCTGAAACCACATCTTCACCCTGGGCGTTAATTAAGTATTCTCCGTTGAAAATGTCTTCACCGTTACCTGCATCGCGGGTAAAAGCAACTCCCGTACCTGAGTTCTCACCCATATTTCCAAAAACCATAGCCTGAACGTTAACTGCCGTTCCCCATTCATCGGGAATGCGGTTCAGTTTACGGTAATAGATAGCCCGGTCGTTGTTCCAGCTGTTGAATACAGCCATAACTGCACCCCAAAGCTGTTCCCAAGGATCGGTGGGGAATTCATGTCCGGTTGATTTTTTAACCGCAGCCTTAAATTTTGCTACGAGTTCCTTCAAATCTTCAACATTCAGGTCGGTATCGAGTTCAACGCCTTTGTGTTCTTTTACTTCATCAATAATAACTTCAAATGGATCCATATCCTCTTTTGAAGCCGGTTTTAAACCCAGAACTATGTCACCATACATCTGAACAAACCGGCGGTAGGAATCCCAAACAAAACGGGCATTCCCGGTACGCTTGATCAAACCTTCAACTGCATCGTCATTCAATCCCAGGTTCAGGATGGTATCCATCATTCCCGGCATCGAAGCCCGTGCACCTGAACGGACCGACATCAGGCAGGGGTTTTCGCTGCTGCCGAATTTGGTCCCCATAATGGTTTCTACCTGCTTCACTGCAGCTTCAACATCACTGCGAAGCAATTCAACTACTTTTTTCTCGCCCAACTGATTGTACTCGGTACAAACATCAGTGGTGATGGTGAAACCCGGAGGAACCGGTACCCCGATAAGGTTCATTTCAGCCAGGTTGGCACCCTTGCCACCAAGCAGGTTCTTCATGTCGGCACGACCTTCAGCTTTCTTGTCTCCAAAGGTGTAAACTCGTTTTACTGACATAGTTAATTATTTAAATTAGGTAAAATAAGATATTAGATATTATCTTGAAAACGGCGGCAAAATTACATAAAAATAGTCAGCGACCAATTTAAATGCATTCAATTGTTTAATAGTACTGCCAACTGCTTACTGCCCACTGCCTCCTGCTCTCGGATGATACCTGTTAACCGTTTCCCGGAGGAACTCACGGTTGAGATGAGTATAAATCTCAGTGGTTAAGATCGATTCATGGCCGAGCATTTCCTGAACCGCACGCAGGTCGGCTCCATTTTCTATCAGATGCGTTGCGAAGGAGTGGCGAAAGGTATGGGGACTAACTGGTATTCTTATGCCTGCCTTTTTGGATAAAGCCTTTACAATGGTAAAGATCATTACCCGGGTGAGACCGTTTCCGCGGTTGTTGATAAAAACCAGATCCGCATCCTTAAGGGCAATCTTTTGATGTACCCGTTCATACTGAATGTATTGCTCCATTGCCTTGGCGGCGGAGTGGCCAAGGGGGATAAGCCTTTCCTTGCTGCCTTTTCCCAAAACCCTGACATAACCTTCGTTAAAAAAAACCTGGGAGATCTTTAAGCCAACCAGCTCGGATACCCGCAATCCGCATCCATACAATACTTCTATGATCGCCTTGTTCCGATGGGCAAGATAGCTGCTCATATCAATCGATGAGATTATTTTCTCAATCTCGTCTGCACTTAAAATTTCAGGCAGGTACCTGGGCAGACGAGGAGTTTCGAGCAAGCTGGCCGGACTTTCGCTTACCAGGTTTTCAATGGCGAGAAAACGGAAAAAGCTTTTGATTCCACTGATAATTCTCGCCTGCGACCGGGCACCGAGCCCGGTTTCGTTAAGCCAGGACAGAAATTCACGAAGATGGTTCAGCGTGACGGACGAAGGCTGCAGGGTGGGGTAGGCCATCTCTAAAAACCGGAATAGCTTCGATACATCTGCCAGATAGCCCTCTATACTGTTACCGGCCAATGATTTCTCAAGCCGTAAATGGGCCCGGAAAGATTCGCGGTATGGAAATCCGTCACTCATCAGTTTTGGTTGAAGTTCGAAATTAACCTCTTTTCCGGCTGGATTTCGTATTTTCGTGCAAAATTATTCCAATGAGAATCCTGATCCTGAACGGTCCAAATCTCAATCTGTTAGGGAAAAGAGAGAAAGGCATTTATGGCAGTCAATCTTTTGAGAATTACCTCGAATTACTGAAACCGGTATTTGAAGGAATCTCCATTGATTTTTTCCAGAGTAACTGGGAAGGGGAACTGATTGATAAGCTTCATGCATCCCCGCGCGTTTATGAGGGTATCGTTCTGAATGCTGGCGGATACACACATACATCAGTGGCACTGGCAGATGCAGTAGCTGCCATTCAGATACCGGTGGTTGAGGTACATATTTCAAACCTTCTGAAAAGGGAAGATTTCCGCCATCGGTCGCTCATCGGCCCAAATTGTATAGGCACTATCATGGGATTCGGACTGGATTCTTACCGCCTGGGTATCGAAAGCCTCAGAGTCTTCCTGAATGTCCCCAAATCTTTGTAATTCAAAAGCATGCAGAAAAGGCACACGAAAATAGTTGCCACTATCTCAGATCAGCGTTGTTCACAGGATCATATCCGTGAACTTTTTAAAGCCGGAATGAATGTGGTCAGGTTAAATACCGCACACCAAAATCTTGAAGGTTCGAAGAAAGTGGTCGACTCGGTCAGGAATGTTTCTGATGAGATAGCCATTCTGATCGATACCAAAGGACCGGAAATCCGGACTACCGTAGCCCGGGATCCCATTGAAGTGAATACCGGTGAAACCATCGAAATCATCGCAGATCCTGATTTGGCCTGCATTCCCGGTAGATTGTCGGTTACCTATCCTGGCTTTGTCCATGATCTTTCCATTGGCAACCGGATCCTTATTGACGATGGGGATATCGAATTGATTGTTGAAGGGAAAAATGAAAATTCCCTGACATGCAAAGTACTTAACCCCGGATTTATTAAATCCCGAAAAAGTGTAAACGTTCCGGCTGTGGCCATCAATCTGCCACCGCTCAATGAAAAAGATAAGGATTATATACACTTCGCTATCGAGAATGATGTGGATTTTATAGCCCATTCCTTTGTCAGGTGCAAAGAGGATGTTCTGGCCATTCAGTCCATTTTGAAAGAACACCAGTCAAAGATTAAAATCATTGCCAAAATTGAAAACCAGGAGGGGGTTGATAATATCGAGGAGATATTGAATCATGTGTACGGAATAATGGTTGCGCGTGGCGATTTGGGTATTGAGATCGCCGGAGAGAAGATACCCGGAATCCAGCGGATGCTGATAAATGCCTGTATCCGGCGAAAGAAGCCGGTCATTATCGCTACCCAGATGCTTCATACAATGATCGAGCATCCAAGGCCGACACGTGCAGAGATTTCGGATGTTGCCAATGCCATTTATACCGGTACCGATGCCCTTATGCTCAGCGGCGAAACAGCCTACGGACAATATCCAGTTGAGGCGGTCAGTATGATGACCCGGATTGCACTGGAAGTGGAGAATTCCAGGGAATCCGAAGGGGTATCCATCAGTTCCATCGATAATGAAATTGCCGCTTTCCTGGCTAATACCGCCTTTCATGCATCAAAAGATCTGAATACCAGTGCTGTAGTTATTGATACCTTAACCGGCCGCACCGGTCGGTATATGGCGGCATTCCGCAACCGGAATCCGGTTTTTGCAGCGTGCTACTCTGTTCGGGTTATGCGCGAACTTGCCCTCTCTTATGGCATCTGTCCCTTTTACATGGATCCCAAAGAGAACACTGATACCTTTAAAAGGTCGGTGGTTTCTTACCTGCTGGATCACGGTGAACTCGACCGTTCCGATCGTATTATTGTTGTTGGCGGATCATTTGGTCCGCGTAAGGGAGCATCATTTCTGGAAATCAGCAAAGTTTCGGATCTGCTGGGGCGTAGGGACGCATAATTGCGTCTATTTCATGCATCAACAGGAAATTCGGAAGGACGCAATTATGCGTCCCTACATAATTTTTTTCTTCATCTCCCTGAATATCCTCTCCTCATCTACATTTACCAGCACCCGGTTACGCATGACCACTTTCCCCTCGATGATCACCGATTCCACATCTTCGGAATGCATTGCGTAAGCGATGCTATTATAGGGATCGTATAATGGGTACCAGTGGGGTTGATTGGGATTGATTATCTGAAAATCAGCTTTTTTGCCACATTCAAGGGAGCCGAGATCCTTGTCCAGATGGTAGGCTTTGGCCCCATTGATGGTGGCGATCCGGATCAATTCACGTGCTGACAGTCCAGTGGGATCAAGATTAATAACTCTTTCCAGCCGGGCTAATTGTTGAATTTCCCGGATCATACTCTGATTGTTGTTGCTGGCCGGACCATCAGTACCTAATGCTACTGTTATGCCCAGCAGGATCAATTCAGCAACCGAACAGGCACCTGAACCCAGTTTCATGTTACTGTTCGGCAACGTTACTACATTGGTGCCGGTCTCTTTTAGCAAGTGCCGGTCATCCTGTGTAAGGTGAATGGAATGGTGAGCAACGGTTCGACCGGATAAAAAACCAAGATCATAAAGATATTGTACCGGTGTTTTACCATAGCGTTCAGCCATTGTTTCAATTTCCGCGATCGTCTCAGCCAGGTGTATATTGGCCGGAATGTTCAGCTCTTCCGATAGTTCACCCGCCTGCCTGATCACGTCAGGTGAACAGGTATATGGAGCATGCACGGCTACAGATACATTTATCAGGGGATGATTGCTGAACCGGTTGTACAATTGGCGTGTAAACTCCATTGCCTCTTGTGGTGTGGCACGGCTGGGTGTCGGAAAATCGAAAATTGCCTCGCCGATAATTCCCCGGATTCCCACCTCTTCACATACTCTGGCAACCTCATCTTCAAAGAAATACATATCTGAAAAGATCCCGGAACCCGACCGGACCATCTCGATAACAGATAACATGGTCCCCAGGTAAACGGTGGCGGGATTCATAAGATCCCGTTCGGCAGGCCAGATGAATTCATTCAGCCATTTATCCAGACTTTGATCATTCCCGAGACCGCGAAAAATTGACATCGCGGCATGGTTGTGGCCATTGAAAAACGCAGGCAGGATAATCTTTCCGGATGCATCAATCTTTTCACGGATAATGCAATTCTCAGGTTGTTGAACATCAGGACCGATCCAATTAATGCGGTTCCCGGAAATGTAAATTGAACCCCGTTTGTATTCAGTCATATTCTGATCGATCGTCAGTATATGAGCTCCCGAAATAGCAAGGTCAATATTTATCATAAACTGAAGATGCTTTCATCCAATTATTTACCTCCTTAAGGATCAGTTCTTCATCCATGGTCAGTATTTTTCTTTTTTCCATAATCAAACGGCCTGCTACTACCAGAGATTCGATGTTGCTGTTCTCCATGCTATAAACGATTTGAGCATAGGCGTCATGCAGGGGAATCATGTTTGGGGAGGATGGATCAATCAGGATCAGGTCGGCAGAAAATCCCGCGGCCAGATGCCCGGTAACTCCTTTTAAACCAAGTATATCAGCATTAACAGAGGTAGCCATATTCAGCACCTGCCGTGCCGGGAGAATGGACGGATCCAGGGATGACATCTTGTGCAATTTCGCTGCAGTCTGCAACTCAAAGAGCATACTCAGGGAATTATTCGATGAGGCGCTGTCTGTTCCAAGCCCAACCCGTATTCCCAGTGCGGCCAATTCCGGAACCGGGCAGATTCCGCTCCCTAACATCATATTGCTGTGAGGATTATGAATAACCCCAACATTACGCTCTGCGAGGATCTTCTTGTCATGATCCGTGAGATGTACAGCGTGTATAGCAATAAAATCGGGATTTAAAGCCCCTAATGAATCAAGCCATTCAAACGGAGTCAGCTGATATCGCTCCCGGATCTGATCAACTTCTGTAATGGTTTCTGCAACATGACTGCAAACCTTTATGCCCCACGATTTTGCATGTTCAGTGGCTTCTTTGTAAAGCTGATCGGAGCAGGTAAATGGAGCATGAAGAACAATGTATGGATGAATCAGTGGATGACCCTTGTACCGGTTCACTAAATCAGCGGTCACATTAAAACCGTCCTGCGGATCCTGGATACTGGGTGTTGGAGTACTGAACAATGCTTCTCCGATAAAACCGCGTAACCCGCTTTCATCAACTGCTTTAGCGGCATAATTGGCGAAGAAGTTCATGTCGGCAAGAGTACCTGTTCCGGATTTGATCATTTCGAGCAGTGAAAGACAGCTGCCGAGATATACATTGTCGGGAGTGCAAAATTTTTTCTCCAGAGGCCAGATCACCCGGCGCAGCCAATTGTGTAATTTCAGATCAGTACCTAATCCGCGATACAGTGAAAGGCTAAGATGAGTATGTGCATTAATGAGTGCCGGCATAATCAGCTTTCCGGATGCCTGGAGTGTTCTTGCAGCCTGATATCGTCCGCGGTAATCTTTCCTTTCCCCGAGCCAGCTGATTTGTCCGTTTCGGATCAGAATTAATGAGTCGGAAATTTCTGAATATTCCGGATCCAGGGTAAGGCATCGTCCCCCGACGATAGCCAGGTCAAAAATCTCTGATATATGATCCATCTATCTGCTGAAAAAAGTGGTTTTTTTTCTGAATATCTGTGTTTTATTTCCGATCAGATCCAATGCATTTCTGATGGCCATCACAACCATCACAACCATCACAACCATCACAACCCTCTTAACGCCCTTAACCAATCTGCTTCTCATATCGGTAATATGTTCGATCCCAAGTTGCAGGTACATCTGGAAAGTACTCATGTGTTTTTCAGTTAGCTTGCGGTAAAAGTATTAATTTTACAAGGTTTTCGAAGTGATTATGAGACTAAAATATGTGTTTACCGGGGTTCTTGTTTGTTTCGGGTTACTGGCTTACAGTCACCCCTTGCACCTCACTTTCACCAATCTGGAATTTAAAACGCAAAATAGCCGGTGGGTGCTTACCATAAAAGTGTTTTCTGACGATTTTGCCACCAATCTTAAGATGGCTACCGGTTCTGAGACCATTATCGACAAGAAATCAAAAAACAGTGAAACAGAACAAATCCTGAAAAAATGGCTCGAAAACCGGTTACGGATCTGGTTCGACTTCAAACCAATTGAAATTGATACCTGGAAATTTGACGGAATCAAGGTGAAAGAAGATGCATCCTGGCTAACTTATACATTTACAGCACCATTGCCTGTTTCGGAAATCAAAATCAGAAATACACTGCTTTTTGATCTGTATTCCGATCAGAAAAATTTATTCATTGTTTCCATAGGCCAGTTTCAATCTGCACATGAGTTTAAAAATAAGGATCAGGAAACAATCATCAAACTGAACAAGTAGGAACGGAATTTGTAGTTTAACAGAATTATTATTTTGATTTGAAAGAACGTTTTAACATAGTTGGATTATTATTTTTATTCGTATTCCTTCCGGTTTGCGTTTATGCAACACATAATAGGGCAGGGGAGATTACCTATAAGCAGACCAATGATTTAACTTACCGGATAACGGTTATTACCTATACTTCCACCGGTCCGGAACCGGTTGCCGACCGGCCAAAGCTGGAGGTTCAGTTTGGCGATGGAACCAAGGCTGATGTGAACAGGATCGAGGAAGTTTATCTTCCGGATTATTACAAAAGGAACAAATATGTGTATGACCACACCTATCCCGGGCCAGGCACCTATCAGATTCTGATGGAAGATCCTAACAGAAACCGGTATGTGAAAAACATACCAAATTCAGTTAATGTTGTTTTTTCCATTAAAACTATCCTGATCATCAATCCGACCATCGGCCGCAACAGTACACCTGAGTTACTCAATCCCCCGATTGATAAGGCTGCCTTGGGCTATACTTTTATCCATAATCCGGCCGCATTTGATCCTGACGGTGACAGCCTCTCCTATAAACTGGCCATCTGCACAGCCGAGTCTGGTAAAGAAATTACAGGTTATACCTTTCCTCCCTTCAGTGATTCGCTGGTTGTCAATGAAAGAACCGGGGATCTGATCTGGGCCTCACCAACCGAAATCGGTAAATACAATGTAGCCATGACTATTGAGGAGTGGCGCAACGGTGTGAGGATCGGCAGGATACTAAGAGATATGCAGATTGAGGTTTATGAAACTACCAATAAACCACCTGTAATTAGCGGGACCGGCCGGTTTTGTGTTATGGCAGGCGAAACTTTCAATACCGAAATCAGAGCAACAGATCCAAACGGCGATTCAATCAAACTTCAGGCTACCGGTGGACCATTTTCACTGGAAGTTAATCCGGCAGTTTTTAAGCAGGTTGTCTCAACACCAGGTCTTGCAGTGGGCACAATTACCTGGAAAACCGAATGCATTTTGGTGCGAAAGCAGCCTTACCTGATCATCATTAAGGCCAAGGACATGAATAGCCAGCTGCAACTGATCGACAGTAAAAATATAGAGGTATTTGTGCAGTCGCCACCGTTAAAAAACCTCAAGGCAACACCGACCTCCTCATTTGTAACCGTTTCCTGGGATCCCTGTGAATGCGCCAATGCAACCGGTTATAGAATTTATAGAAAAACCGGATCTGTTTCTTATACCCGGGATACCTGTCGCACAGGCTTACCCCCGGAATTGGGATATCAGCTTGCCGGTGAAATCCAGGGACACACAAATACACTTTTTATCGATTCCAACAACGGTTTGGGTTTGAATCAGGCCACCGATTACTGCTACCGGGTAGTGGCTTTTTTTGCTGACGGGGCCGAATCACTGGTATCCGACGAAGTTTGTACCCGGCTGGTAAGGGGCTTCCCGCTGCTGATTAAAGTCTCGGTGTCTAAAACGGACGCCTCATCCGGAGAAATGGAGCTTGCCTGGTTGAAGCCAACGTTTGAACAACTTGGGGGTGCACCCGGGCCTTTTGTCTATCGGATTTACCGGTCTGCAGGTTTGTATGCTCAAAATCCCGTATTGATCGATTCGGTTATGAATCTGGATGAAACAGTATATACGGATAAGAATATCAATACGTTAAGCTCGAAATGGTCGTATCAGGTTGAATTATGGAATACCCAGCCGGGCAACCGGTTCCGGATAGGTGTGCCCCAGATGGCATCATCTGTTTTTCTGAAACTGGGAGCTTTTCACGAAGCACTAAAATTGACGTACGAGAAAAATGTTCCCTGGGTGAATGACCGGTATGTCATTTATAGAAATTCAGGAACACAGGAAGACTCTGTTGGTCAGACTGCCGATTTGATCTATATGGATCATGGTCTTCGTGAAGGAGTATCTTATTGTTACCGGGTGAAAAGCGTTGGCGGATTTCCGGATCTCGGAATATCGGGAATCGTGAATTACTCACAAACCGATTGTGCCATCCCGGTTGATACTATCCCCCCATGTCCTCCAATACTGGTGGTTGCAAGTGTTTGCGATAGTCTGGGTAATCATCTCACCTGGAATAATGTCAACGATTCCTGTTGTACGGATGCAGCAAAGTATCGTATTTATTACCGGAATACCGCCGAAGGTGATCTGATCAGGATTGACTCTTTAACTCCCGCTACTAAAACATCCTACTGGCACTTTCCGGATAAAACAATGGCCGGCTGTTATGCTGTGACAGCGGTAGATTCGGTTGGAAATGAAAGTAAGGTGTCGAATATTATTTGTGTGGACGACTGTATCAATTATTCCATCCCGAATGTTTTTACGCCTAATGGTGACGGGTTGAATGATTGGCTTAAGCCGAATCCATACAACCGTGTCGAAAAGATAGATCTTAAAATCTTTTCCCGATGGAATGTTTTGGTTTTTCAGACCGAAGATCCCAACATCAATTGGGATGGTAAAAATATGATCAATGGGAAACAGGTTCCTGCCGGTGTCTATTATTATGTGTGCAGCGTTTATGAGCGGCGCCTGACGGGTACAGAACCGCGCTACCTTACTGGATTTGTGCATGTTTTATACAGTGAGGTTAAACATTAGTCAAATGATAAAACCTTTACTCATAGGAATCATTTTTCTTGCTGCCACCCTGGCCGGCAACGGACAGAATACCAAGTCGAACTATTCACTGATCAAAGCCAGATATCTGGTTTCTGAAAAATTGTATTCTGATGCTCTTACCACCCTTGAAAACGGGCAGCCATCAGGATCTGATCTGATGAGGTCCGCCATGACTATGGGGCAGGCTTTATCAGGTCTTGGAAGGTTTGATGAGTCGAATAAATGGCTTTTACAGGTCACTGGCGATGGCACAGCTGAAGCTTTCTATTGCCTGGCAAAAAATTACTTAGCTATGAATGATTTTCCGGCTGCCATTCAATATCTGGGGAAACACCTTGCTGATAAAAACCATTATCCCGAAAAACAGATTCTGCTGGATCCGGCCTTTTCAAAATTGGAGAATAACCGCGAATGGGTTCATTTGTGGCAAACGGAATGGTATTCAGCGCCTGAACAAACAGCGGCTGAATGTGAGTACCTGATTTCGCAGGGTCAGCTGGATGAAGCCAGGGTTTTGGTTAATCAGGCGTTGACCGGCTATCCGAATGAACCTCATGCCTGGTTTTTACTGGCAAGAATTAATTTTTTACAGAAAGAGGACCGGCAGTTCCGGCAGGCATTGGATAAAGCCTGGCAGCTTGCCCCGGACAACCTTCCTTTAATGAATAAAATGCTTCAGTTTGCCTTGGAGACCAAATTTTATGAGAAGGTAAATGATATGGCAAGTGAGTTGATCCGTAAAGATCCTTCCAATCCTGAATACCTTATATCCAGGGCATTGGTGCGGATTCTGGATGGAAAAGAATCACTTGCACTGAAAGAAATTGAAGCCGTTGAGGAAGCTGGCATCGCCCCGGCTGAATTGTATTATCAGGCCGGCCGGAAAATTTCATCTTCAATGCCTCAACAAGCTGAATCATATCTCACCAGGGCAATAGATACCGGTATTATGGATGCCCGGTTTTATTACACCCGGGGTATCGTCCGCAGTGCTATGGATAAAACTGACCTGGCCTTGGGAGATTTAGCTATGTCATTGGATATTAACCCAAATCAGCCGGATTTGTATTTTGAGCGCGCACAGCTTCGCCTGGATCAAGGGGACACAGAAGGCGCTTGTCACGATTGGAAAAAGGCTCTCGAATTGGGGAATGCCAAAGCTGTTGATCTGCTTTATAAATACTGCAAACTACCCTGACTTCCCATAAATCCTGATTTCCCCGAGTGGAAGGGAATTATGCTTTTTTGGGCTTCCACAAAACAAAGAACAGCCCGGTCAAAGCCAATGGAATACTAAGCAATTGTCCCATATTCAGTGCCATATGGGCTTCAAATGCAGATTGATCCACCTTCAGGAATTCGACGAAAAACCGGAAACCGAAAACCAGTAACATGAACCATCCGAACAACTTGCCTTCTTTTAAACGGATATCTGTTTTCCAATACATATACATCAGGAAAGCAAAAATCAGGAGGTAAGCCAGAGCCTCGTATATTTGGGTCGGATGTCGCGGAATATTATCCTCCCTGATAAAAGTAAAGGCCCAGGGTACCGATGCGGCAGTCCCGTAAATTTCGCTGTTGATCAGATTACCGGTGCGGATAAATGCTCCTGCCAGAGCCGCGGGAACCACCACTCTATCCGCTGTCCAGAGTATCGATTTCTTGTACTTCTTCGACCACAACCACCCCATCAGAAAAATTCCGATAGCACCGCCATGGCTGGCTAATCCGCCGTGCCATATTTTGATAATTTCTACAGGATGCTTGCTGTAATATCCCCAATCATAGAAAAATACATGTCCCAGCCGTGCTCCGATAACAGTGCCGATTACGACAAATAAAAAAAGGCTGTCAACCAGATCTTTGTTTACCCCTTCACGCTTGAACATCTTTGTTATGATATAAATCCCCGCTACAAAACCTAGGGCGTAGAGCAAACCATACCAGCGCACAGACCATTCTCCAATATGAAACATGATTGGATCAGCATTCCAGACAATTCCGTTCTTTGGCTCCATATAAATTTTTTACCTTAACATTTTGGACCCAAAGATAGTCTTTTCGATAAATCCTGAAAAAATCTTTTCTTTACATCAAATTGAATACCTATGAATACAAAAAAACTAACCCTGATCATGATTCTTGGCCTTGCACCGTCATTATTACTGATAGCGCAAGACAAGGAAAAGACTAAGTCCGGATTTAGCTTCGGTGCTGTCCCGGCAATTGCTTATGATTCAGATCTGGGCTTCCGTTACGGAGCGTTGGCAAACTTTTATGATTACGGCGATGGTACCATTTACCCGTTTTATAAGCACTCCCTATATGTTGAATGGTCACATACCACCAAAGGCAGTGACCTGAAACAGATAAAGTACGATTCGGAGTATCTGATCCCCGGTATCCGGGTTACCGGTGATGCCCGGCTGGAGACCGAGCAGGCGATGGACTTTTTTGGATTTAACGGTTTTGAAACAGCCTATAATCCTGCTTTTACCACGGTAGGCAATGTGGATTATAAAACCAGGATGTTTTATAAAATGGACCGCAGCACACTCAGGCTCAGGGCTAATTTTCAAGGTAAAATCATAGGCAGGAAATTAAGGTGGTTTGCCGGCCTGTCATACTATAACATTGGCCTTGATTCGGTAAATATTACCAAACTTAACAAGGGCAAGGAAGGCGACAAGATTCTTCCTGATGTTGACGGTCTGTATGATTTGTTTGTCAAGCAAGGTGTAATACCGGCAGATCAGGCCAAAGGCGGCGGGGTTACCAATTTTTCAGTGGGAATCGTTGCTGATACCCGCGACAATGAGCCTAATCCGAACAGAGGAATCTGGTCGGAGGCAATGGTTGTCACATCACCTGGATTTCTTGGGAATAAAAATCCTTTCTATAAAATCGTGTTTAGCCACCGTCAGTATTTTACACTTGTCCCTGACCGCCTGACCTTCGCATACCGGTTAAATTACCAAACCTCCCTGGGCAAAAAGTCGATGCCCTGGTATATGTTGAATTATACTTTCAGCACATTTGATGACCGCGAAGGCCTGGGAGGATCAAAAACCTTACGCGGGATCCTTCGGAATCGCGTTGTAGGAGAGGGATTTGCCCTGGGGAATTTTGAGTTAAGGTGGAAGTTTGTGAAATTTGAGTTTCTGAAACAGAACTGGTACCTTGCCCTGTCACCGTTTTTGGATATGGCAATGATCACCAAACCTTATAAACCAACCCCGAATTTTGAAATACCAGCTGAATTCTTTGGACAAGCCGACGGTTTACATCTCAGCTATGGGGCTGGTTTGCATATCGCATTAAATCAGAATTTTATCGTTGCAGTTGATTATGGTATGGCGGCCAATAAAAATGACGGAAAGTCGGGCCTCTACATCGGACTGGATTTTCTCTTCTAATACCTAACTAAAGCCGGGCGACCGCCCTGATAATGGCCATCTTGGTGCAGGTTTCGTAAATCTTTAATTCCTGCAGATAATCGGATCCCTGATATGTCCTGAGATCGACTCCCAGTTCTGATGGATTATCAATCTTTTCGCCCGATTGAAATACCCCCTCCACTTCCTTTAATAAGGCTTTCTTTGCATCATAGATCTGAATGCGACAGCGCATTTTGACTAATTTCTTCTGCTGTAAATTTGCATCTTGCTGAGTCAATCCTTCAACAACAGGCAGGGTGATATCCTTTAGGTACACTTTCATATACTCGTCGGCAATACCGCTGGCAACGGCCTTAGCCAATGTGGTTGAAGGTTTTCCATACTCATTTGCCCTGATAGCCGACAGTGTATCAACAGATAACAGGCCTATTCCGGCTTTATTCAAACGTGCAACAAGAAATGGGGACACAGTTTCATAAATAAATTCAACCCCGCGCTTTATACCCTTTGTTCCGTAATTTTTCAGGTAATCCATGGCAGGCATGTCACCCTGATCATTGGTAAGCTCGATCTCCACGGGGTAACTGTAAATTGCCACTTTCTGCGCCTTAAGTGATATTGACAGGCCGGGAAGGATTAAACTGCAGATAATGATTGAGAAAATAGTTATTTTCATGGCAGTAAGCTTTACCTGTAAAGATACTGAGAGGTGCACTAATTCTTATCAGCCAGGAGTAGAATTTCAATTATTTTATTCAAAACCTGTTCTGGTTTAATGCTGTTCATGCAAATCATCGGTGCATCCGATCTTCTGCATGGGATTTCGCCGTAAACTGAACAGGGCCGGCAAACTACATCTGTTGGATCTGCATAGAGAGCATATTCATCCGGCTGATATAACGGCGCAAATCCCAGCCGCGGATCCGTTGCTCCCCAAATGGATACTGTGGCAACACCTGCGAGCGCAGCAAGGTGCATATTAGCTGAATCCATAGAGACAAAAAGATCCATCGTCCGAATCAAAGAAATTTCATCCAGAGGATCGATAAATCCGGCGTCATTGAAAACATCCGGGCCGGCCAGGGAATTCAGAACCGGTTGATCCTCCAGGCCTCCAAACAGATGAATTTCAACGGAATACTTCAATCTGAGCAGGCTGATGAGCTCCCAAACATTTTTTAAGCCCCAGTTTTTAGTTCTATGTTTTGAAATAGGCGCAATACCTATCCTTATCACATCTATATTGGTACTGGCAATCGGGGTCGGATCATTCGTAGAAGGGAATGCACTCCCGGAAACTTTACCGGTCAGCCCTGCTTTTTCAAATACCTTCAAATACCGGGTCACGGTATGCGGTACGCTCATTCCATCCTTTTTATGTTTCAGGATTTTCCTGCGGAGCTTCCTGTGTTTGCGTATTCTGTATATGCGGCAACCGGTGAGCAGGAAAAAGGCATCCAGAAGCCAGGTTCTTAAAATCCCATGCAAATCAACCACGCTTCTAAGCGGGTAGCGGCGGATATCCCTGAAAAGGCGCCAAAGCCCTGGCAATCCTTTATGCAGTCCTTCAGGATCAAATGGAATAACAATCAATCGATCAATGCCGCTAAAATAGGGAATGAATTTTTTCCGGGTCACAAAAACCAGCTGCAGATCCGGGTTATTACTTAATATTCCCAGCATAACGGGCAGAGTAAGCAGAACATCACCCATGGAAGACAGCCGCAAAACAAGAATACTATTCATCTTAATACCAGGAGTATGATTTTTCTTCAACTATTCCGGAGTTTGTAAGCCGGTTAATCTCTTTTTTTATCTGCGCCCTTTCATCATTGAGCAGATATACCTTACGTGCCGTCTGGATAAATTCCTCACCAAACTGTTTTTTCCGTTCGAAATTCCTGATGGTATCTTCGATTTCCCACAGTGACCGGTTGATGTCCACCAGGCTTTTGTATTGGGTTTCAACTATCGGCATCAACTTGTCCCCCAATGGTTTAATCAGTGAATACTCACTGTTGATATTAATTAGCTTTGCGGGATC
>JBBAAF010000030.1:0-34161 GCA_041658425.1 Bacteroidales bacterium
ACAATAACACTCACGTCAAACTTTTTTGGAAAGTTACAAATTTTGTCCTCACGGAAGTAGGTTAGGAAATACAGTTACCCTTTCTCTGGTCATTAAGGGATGGTAGGAATCGGTAAGTCGCCAATTGAATGGAATACTACTGGACTAAGGACAGTATGTATTATAAAATTTTACCCCGTGGGGAAACAGTGGGGAAAATCACTACAATAAAAAACCGACAACCCTGTAAATCAGCGTTATCGGTTTCAGAATCGAGGTCACAAGCGGACTCGAACCGCTGTACACGGTTTTGCAGACCGTTGCCTGACCACTCGGCCATGTGACCAGTCAGGTCCGCAAAAGTATATCAAATCTTTGATAATTCAAAAATGGAACTCCCAATTGGACTAAAGCCCATTGTAATTTGCTCATTTTCAATCCACTAGCTAAAGCTAGTGGCAATTGATAAGGGGTACCCTATAACCCTCAAACCTGATCTCCGAATCTCCTCCCTTCCGTAACTCCCTCACGTCCTTAACGCTCTTCTCGTCCTCACGTTTCTCACGTCCTTAACGCTCTTCCGGTCTTCCGTTCTTATCGTCTTCTTGTCTTAAAGTCTTCTCGTCTTACAGTCTCTTCTTCGGTGGCGCTATATGCACCGGGTGCCCATAGTACAGCTCCGCGGCTTCCATCAGCGTTTCTGAAACCGTCGGATGCGGGTGTATGGTTAAGGCCATGTCGCTGGCCCGGGCAGCCATCTCAATGCCTAAAACAGCCTCGGAAATGAGATCCCCGGCGTTCCTGCCCACGATCCCTGCACCCAGAATCCGCTCGGTGCCCTCTTCAATGATCAGCTTAGTGAGCCCAACGGGTTCGCCCATGGACACAGCGCGACCGGAAGCGGCCCACGGAAACTTCACGGTGCGGTAGGATATATTCTTTTCCTGGCACTCTTGCTCGGATAACCCGGCAACGGCAATCTCTGGATCAGTATACACCACAGCCGGTATGGCGCGGGCATCAAAGGCCGACTTCTGACCCGCAATCACCTCGGCCGCAATCCGGCCCTGATAGCTGGCTTTGTGCGCCAGCAACATCCCCCCGCTCACATCGCCAATGGCAAAAATGTTCTTCACATTCGTCCGGCCCTGCTCATCTGTCTTGATAAATCCCCGCTGATCAACCTCTACCCCCGCCTTCTCCAACTCCAATCCCCCCGTATTCGGCCTCATCCCCACCGAAACAAGTACTGCATCAAACTCTTTCTTCTCGATGTCACGATCCACGCTTTTAAGCGTGGCTACAACCTTCTCCTGGATCTCCTCCAAAGCAACGACTTTCGTTTCAAACCAGGCGTCTGCGAATAGCGATTTATTTTGCTTCAGATAGATCCCTACGAGCTCCTGGTCCATTGTGTACATGATGTTTGGCAATGCCTCCACCAGCGACACCTCCGAACCCAATGCCTTATATATGGTAGCCGATTCCATCCCGATATATCCGCCACCCAGCACCAGTAGCCTCTTCGGTATCGATTTCAGCTCCAGCGCAATCTCCGCATTCATAATCCGATCGGTAAACTCCTTGATAAAAGGCAGTTTAATCGGCACCGCACCTGTCGCTATAATCAGGTTCTCAAACCCAATCAGAGTACTCTCCTCTTTCCCCTTAATACTTATTTCCTCAACCTTTCCTTCCTGCCCTTCTGCCCTCCTGCCCTCTGCCTTAACCATCAGCGTTGTGCTATCCACAAAGGAAGCCAATCCCCTGATATAGTTGATCTTCCGTGCTTTTGTCAGCTGTCCTAGTCCTCCGGTCAGCTGCTTAACGACGCTTTCTTTCCACGCTTTAACTTTTTCTCTGTCGATCTTTGGATTCTCAAAGGTGAGTCCCCATTCACCGGCTTTCATGGCCTCCTCTTTTACTTTAGCCAGATGAAGGAGCGCCTTGGTGGGAATACAGCCCCGGTACAGACAAACCCCGCCGGGATTGGCCTGGGGATCGATCAGGGTCACCTGCATGCCGAGATCGGCCGCCATGAATGCCGCGCGGTAACCGCCCGGACCCGCACCAATAACCACTACCTGATGTTGTTCCATTATAGCCACGTTAAAAAGGGTTGTTCCAAAACTTTGCACATCCACACCAGGAAACGGGCACCGTCGGCCCCGTCGATCAACCGGTGATCATAACTTAGCGATAGCGGCAGCATGGTCCGGGGAACAAATTCGCCATCCCGGTAAACCGGTTCGATGCCGGATTTTGACACTCCCAGTATAGCCACCTGGTTAGGGTAAACTATTGGGGTAAAGGATGTTCCTCCAATACCGCCGAGATTTGAGATCGTAAAGTTCCCGCCCTGCATTTCTTCACTGGTAAGCTTGCGGTTACGTGCCCGCTCGGCAATTCCGTTGATCTCTACAGACAACTCTGTCAGACTCTTTTTATCCACATCCTGCACCACCGGCACCAACAATCCCAGCTCAGTATCTACCGCTATGCCAATATTTATATAGTTTTTATATACGATCTGTTTATTCTTCATATCCACGCTGGCATTGAATTTCGGGAACTGCCGGAGCGCCATGGCCGATAGTTTCAACAGGATGGCCGTCATCGTGAGCTTGCCGCCGGCTTTTTCCACCGCGGTTTTGCTCATCAGCCGGAACTTCTCTACCTCGGTGATATCGGCTTTATCAAACTGCACCACCTGCGGAATGGTCTGCCAGGAATTCACGGTGCTTTCTGCAGTAATTGTACGAATACGGCTCATCGGCTGATAATCCACCGGCCCCCATTTCGAAAAATCAGGCACCTCGGCATACCCGGCAAATTGGGTCGATTTCGGCGACTGGATCACCTCCTTGGCATGCGCCTTCACATCATCGTTCGATATCCGGCCGCCAGGCCCTGTTCCTTTTACCCGGTTGATATCCAAACCCAGCTCGCGGGCAAAACGGCGAACAGAGGGCGACGCCGGAACAAGGTACGCAGGCGTGAGGACGTGAGGTCGTGAGGACGTGAGGTCGTGAGGAGCTTCGCTCTTCGCATCCATCACTACCTTAACGTCCTTACCTTCCGTAACGCCCTTAACTCCCTTAACCTCCTTAACGTCCGTAACGTCCCTAACGTCGTTTTCTACGACCATGATGGTCTGCCCCACTCTTATCTCGTCTCCCGCATGTACTCTAATGTCGACAATTTTCCCGCCGATGGGTGCTGGTATATCAGTAGCTGCCTTGTCGGTTTCGATCTCAATGATGGATTGATCTTTTTCAATCACATCGCCCACTTTCACCAGGATCCGGGCCAGAAAGCCCGATACCACATTGTCGGCTATTTCAGGAAGTTTAATTTCTTGTTTCATTCGTCAAAAAATTTGGCGGTTATACAGCAGCGGGGTTTATTTTATCTGATTTTATACTTAGCTTTTTCCTTGCCCCGGTGAGAACAGAGTTGTCAATCTTCCCATTATCACGCAATTGCACGAGAGTGGTCCAAACGATGTGCTTGGCATCCACTTCAAAATGGTCCCTCAGGGCGGACCGTGTTTCGCTTAAACCGAACCCATCGGTTCCCAGCGCTACAAACTGCCCCGGAAAATAGGTGGCCACCGAAAGCGGAAGGGCCTTCACATAATCCGTTGCCGCAATGAACAGCCCGGGTTTTTGGCCAACCAGGAACCGGATGTGGCTCTCTTTCTTTTTATCTGGATTCAGAGTGTTATAGCGCACAACCTCACGGGCATCGTCGTATAAATTCTTGTAACTCGTTACACTCCAAACATGCGGGTGAATATCGTAGTCGCTTTTTAAAATATCGGCTGCCTTGATGACCTCATTGAGGATGGCGCCGCTTCCCAGCAGGTTCAGATTGTGAATATTATTCTCTTCATATCGATATTGATACATCCCTTTGAGAATGTGTGACTTGGTGCAGGGCGGCTTGGCAGGCATGGGATATTTCTCGTTCATCACGGTGATATAGTAAATCACATCCTTGCCTTCGACATACATTTCCTTTATTCCCTCCTCCACGATTATCGCAACCTCATAGGAAAATGTCGGATCGTATGCTTTTACCGACGGATAGGTGAGCGCCAGCAGGTGACTGTTCCCGTCCTGGTGCTGCAATCCCTCTCCCGCCAGCGTCGTGCGGCCGGAGGTTCCTCCGATCATGAACCCGCGGGCTCTTACATCGCCTGCGGCCCAGATCAGATCGCCCACCCGCTGGAATCCGAACATCGAGTAGAAAATGAAGAACGGGATGTTGTTCACCCCGTGAGTGGAATGACTGATACCGGCAGCGATGAACGACGACATCGACCCGGCTTCATTGATCCCTTCTTCCAGAATGGCTCCGTCGAGCGCCTCTTTATAATACATCAGGCTATCGCTATCAACCGGCTCATATAATTGTCCCTTGTGTGAATAGATCCCCACCTGCCTGAACAGGGAATCCATCCCAAAAGTACGCGATTCATCCGGAACGATGGGTACAATCAGCTTTCCAACATTCTTATCTTTAAGCAGTTTGGTAAGGATCTGCACCAGCACCATGGTAGTGGCTACCTTTTTACCTCCCGAATCATTACTGAATTCTTTAAAGATGGCATGATCCGGCATTTCAAAACGTACCTTTTCAGATACCCGATTGGGCAGGAAACCACCCAGTTTTTGCCGCAGTTCGAGAAGGTATTTCATCTCTTCACTATCCTCTGCCGGCTTATAGAACGGGGCTTCCCCGATCCCTTCATCCGAAATCGGAATACCGAAGCGTCCGCGGAAATACTTCAGTTCCTCCTCATTCAGTTTTTTCTGCTGATGGGTGATATTTCGTCCCTCGCCGGCCTCGCCTAAACCGTATCCTTTAATAGTGGATGCCAGGATGACCGTAGGGGCGCCTTTGTGGTTAACTGCCGCCTTATAGGCATTGTAAATCTTCAGGGGATCATGCCCGCCGCGGCTGAGCTTCTCGAGTTGCTCATCGGAGTAATGTTCCACGATCCTGAGCGTTTGCTCGTATTTCCCAAAGAAATCCTTCCGGATAAAGTCACCGGAGGAAATAATATATCTCTGCCGCTGTCCGTCGACCAGTTCCCCGAATCTTCTGGCCAGCAGTCCGTCCTTATCTTTTTCAAACAGGGGATCCCAGTCCTGGCCGTGAATCACCTTAATCACATTCCAGCCGGCCCCGTGGAAGGCAGATTCCAGCTCCTGTACGATCGATCCGTTTCCGCGGACCGGCCCGTCGAGACGCTGAAGGTTGCAGTTCACCACGAAGATCAGGTTATCCAGCTCCTCGCGGGCAGCCAGGGTAAGTGCGCCCATCGATTCCGGCTCATCCATCTCCCCGTCGCCCAGGAAGGCCCATACTTTCTGATCTGATTTGGCGATCAGTCCCTTATCTTCCATATACCGGTTAAACCGGGCCTGATAAATCGCCATGATGGGGCCAAGGCCCATCGATACCGTTGGGAACTGCCAGTAATCCGGCAGGGAACGGGGATGCGGGTAGGATGATAATCCTCCGCCCGGCTTGAGTTCCCTGCGGAAATTCTCAAGGTCCTTTTCGGTAAATCGTCCTTCGAGGAACGACCGGGCATAAATTCCCGGGGCTGCATGTCCCTGGAAATAAATCATATCCGGGCGCTGGCCTTCGTCGCCACCCCGGAAGAAATGGTTGAACCCTACTTCATACAGTGACGCGCTGGAGGCAAAGGTGGATATATGTCCGCCAATCCCCTCCGATTCCTTATTGGCGCGAACTACCATGGCCATGGCGTTCCACCGGATGATGCTCTTGATTTTCCGCTCCATCTCCCGGCTTCCGGGATAGGGAGACTCCTCGGTGACAGGTATCGTATTGATATAGGGCGTATTACCTTGATAGGTAAAATTGATCCCTTTCAGCTGTGATCGGGTCTGCAGCAGCAAAAGTATCTCTTTTGCACGCTCATAGCCCTCATTTTCAATAATATAATCGATGGAATCAATCCATTCCTTATTCTCGATTTCCTGGTCCCGGGCTAACTCATTGTTGTCCATGTCTATCATTTTTAACCATTTGCTAGTGCTTAAACAAACAAACGGGAGAAAGGTTAAAAATGGGCGTGAGGACGTTAATATTACTAATTTCGCCAAGCTAAAGATCGATGAAACTTAAACCGGAGCTGAAAGGGTACGCATACATTTTACTGGCAACAGTTGCCGGTTCAACTGTATATGTTTTCAGCAAGGCAGCGCTTAACCAGGTGAGCCTGGCACAGTTTGGGGTATATTGGTTTTCGATGGCCATTGTGTGGAACACCCTTTTTACCATGCGATCAGCCGAGCACCGGCAATTCCATGCCATTTCGCGGAAATCCTTCAAAGTACTGGTGTTGCTTGGACTGATCGAGATGGTGGCTACCGGCACTTTTTACGCGGCGATTTCCGTAGCCAGCAACCCGGCCATCCCCTCATTTCTGCGGAACATGGAATACATTTTCGTAACGCTGCTGGGCGTAATATTGCTCAGTGAGCGTTTTAAAGGAATGGAGATAGCCGGCGTTTTGCTCACATTTACCGGGGCCTTAGTGATCAGTTACCAAAAAGGCGGTTCGCCGAATTCCTATTTGACAGGCAGTTCCGGCTTAATGCTGATTTGTACCTCCTTTTATGCCATTCGCACCATCACGGCTAAAAAGTTTATCAAAACGATCACCCCAACCATGCTGGCCATCAACCGGGCTATCTTTTTGCTGTTGCTGGCAACCGTGCTGCTTACGATAAACGGTCAGGGTTTGAAGATACCATCTAACGCGCTGTTTAATATCATCATCGGGTCGTTTATGGGACCGTTCCTGACTTCGATCGGTCAGTACAGTGCCTTAAAATACATCGAAGCATCACGTGCAGCCATCATACAAAGCACTACATCACTTTTCGTGGTGCTCGGGGTATTTCTCTATTTCGGCCATTTGCCGATGGCATATCAGATAGCCGGAGGATTGCTGACGATTGGCGGAGTGGTGCTGCTAATGTTGGGACGAAGCAATCCTATAAAGATGCGTTTTGGTACGCAGGTAAAGCGTTTTATCCAAAACAGCCGGTGAGGCCATGAACCCGTTAGGCAAGGTGTTTTCGGCAATTTTATTGAACTTCCGGCCAGGAGCAAAGATCGTGGTCAGTCCGTTCTCATCGGATGTATAGATTTTGCCCCCGGCATAAACCGGAGAAGCCGAGGTTTCCAATCCAACCCGCTGGGTCCAGATCTCTTCGCCGGTTAGCGGCTGATAAGCCATCATTACATGAGGGCCAACACTGATGAGCTGATCCATATTGTCGATCCGGGCGACAACCGGGGTTGAAAAGGCCTTCCGGCAGTCCGGGGTCAGGATCAGCAAATCTTGATACAAAAATGGGGATGAGCCTGGTCCCACCCCATGATCGCAGTGGATATCAGCCCGTTGCCAGATCACTTTTCCGTTGAGCACCACGGGCGATGACCATCCCCGGCCGGGGATCGGCACTTTCCAGACTACATTTTTAGAATCGCTCCAGTGGAGCGGTACGTTTTGAGCCTGGCTGTATCCGTTATCCAATGGGCCCCGGTAGCCGGTCCAGCTGTTGGCAGTGTTCTGGGCACGTGCAGCCGAAAATACCAGCAGCAGGAAATAGATTAAGAGGGCGTGTCGCATGGTGCCAAAGTTGACAACTTTTCTTCAAGTTGTCAACTTTAACTACATTTAGCACAAATTCTCAGCTATGACACGCCACACTAACCTTTTCCCCTGGCCGCTTATTGCCCTGATAGGCATTTTACTGGCTACCCAATGCACACAAAAGCCAACTGATTCGCTGAAGGCAGGTTTTCTCAATCCCCCCGATTCCGCAAGGCCCGGAGTTTATTGGTATTTTATGGATGGCAACACCACTCGCGAGGCGATGACAGGCGATCTGGAATCGATGAAAGCGTCCGGTATCGGATATGTTCTTTTTCTGGAAGTGAGTGTGGGTGTTCCGCGCGGCAAGGTTGATTTCCTGAGCGAGGAGTGGCAGGATTTGTATATGCATGCGGTTCGTGAATCCGAAAGGTTGGGAATCAGGATCATCCTGGGATCCGGTCCGGGCTGGGCAGGCAGCGGCGGTCCCTGGGTAAAACCCGAACAATCGATGATGCATCTGATTGCCAGCTCTACAGAGGTGAAGGGCCCGTCCACTTTCAATGCCATCCTGCCGAAACCCGAACCCAAACAACCTTTCTTCGGTGAAGGGAGTCTGACGCAAGAACTTAAACAGATACGCGACGGCTGGTATGAAGATGTGGCGGTTTTGGCCTACCCCACCCCGAAAACCAGACAGGCAATCGCCGATGTGGATGAAAAAGCCCTCTATTATAGGGCACCCTACACCTCCCAACCGGGCGTTAAACAGTATCTTCCGGCTCCGGCATCTTATCCGGAAATCCCCGGATCAGCCATTGACCAGTCGAAGATCATCGATCTCACCAAATTACTGCAGCCCGACGGAAGCCTCAAATGGGAGGTGCCGCCCGGAAAATGGACCATCCTGCGGTTTGGTAAACGCAACAACGGCGCGGTTACCCGGCCGGCTCCGATGCCCGGACTGGGATTCGAGTGCGACAAGTTTGATACGGTGGCCTTTGATGCCCATTTTGATGCATACATAGGCAAACTGCTGAAAAAGGTGGGTCCCCGGAAATCCACGACCGGCGGGGGCTGGACGATGATCCACATTGATAGTTGGGAAATGGGGTCGCAAAACTGGACCGGTGATTTCCGTGAGCAATTTAAAAAACGGCGGGGATATGATCCGTTATTGTATCTGCCAACCTATACCGGGCAGATTGTCGGAAGTCTCGGGCAGAGCGAACGTTTTTTGTGGGACGTGCGATTGACCTCACAGGAACTCGTTATTGAAAATCATGCCGGGCGGTTCAAGGAGCTCGGCCGCCGCAACGGTTTCCGCCTGTCCATCGAGCCGTATGACATGAACCCCACGGCCGACCTTGATCTTGGAAGTGTTGCCGATGTGCCGATGTGTGAATTCTGGACCGATAAATTCGGTTTCAATTCAGCCTTCAGCTGCATTGAAGCAACCTCCATAGCACATGTCCAGAGTAAGCCGGTGGTGGCAGCCGAATCCTTTACGGCTGAATCGTACGAAGCCTGGAAAAAATATCCCGGCAACATGAAAGACCAGAGCGACTGGGCCTTCAGCATCGGGATCAACCGGTTTGTGTACCATACTTTTGCCCATAAACCTTACGGCGACGGGTTAAAGCCCGGCGTAACGATGGGTCCTTACGGTGTTCACTGGGATCGTGGTCAGACCTGGTGGCCCATGGTTCCGGCCTATCATAAATATGTATCCAGATGCCAGTTCGTTCTTTCGCAGGGATCTGCAGTTGCCGATATTTTATACCTCACCCCCGAGGGTGCACCGCATGTTTTCCGCGCACCTCAATCGGCATTGGAAGGAACTGATGTATTGCCCGACAAACGGGGCTATTCATTCGATGGATGTTCCCCTGTTCTGCTGAAAGAGGCTGAAGTGCGCAACCGGCGGATTGTTTTCCCGGGTGGTGCCTCCTACCGCGTTTTGGTTTTGCCGGATGTTGAAACCATGACTCCCGAACTGCTCTCCAAAATCGCCTCCCTGGTTAAAGCTGGCGCTACCATCGTCGGCAATCCTCCCTCAAAATCACCGTCGCTCGTCAATTATCCTGAGTGCGATGAACAGGTACGGACTCTCGCATCTGCATTATGGGCCAGCACCTCACCTCCCGGCCCGATCCCTACCCTCCACTCCGTTCCGGGAGAGAAGGTGAGGGACTTCTATCCGCCTTACGATTCAACCGCTACCCTGCTCCGGCAACTCGGTGTTAATCCCGATTTTACGGCCTCGGGATCGATAAGGTATACCCACCGGTCGTTGCCGGATCGGGAGATCTATTTCATTTCGAACCGCACCGACCAGCAGGTAGAGGATGTTTGTCTGTTCCGTGATGGTACTTTACAGGCTGAATTGTGGGATGCTGTGACCGGCGAAATCCGTCCGTTAAACAACCTTAGCTCCACTGAAAGCGGCATATCTATCAAGATAAAACTAGATGCTTCGCAAAGCTGGTTTGTGGTATTCAATAAATCAAAAAAGCCTATATCTAAAGAACTTACAGGGCAAAAGGATTTCCCGGATGAACAGGCGCTTCTGACTTTGGAAGGTGCGTGGACAGTTGCCTTCGATACTGCCTGGGGCGGTCCCGAAAAGGTGGTTTTTGAATCTCTTTCCGATTGGACAACCCGGCCGGAGGAAGGCATCCTCCACTATTCAGGAATTGCCACCTATTCAAAAACCTTTAACCTACCGGAATCCTTTAAATCAATGAAAGGATCAGAACTCTATCTGAATCTGGGGATTGTAAAGAACATGGCGCGGGTGCGGCTGAACGGCAAAGATCTGGGTGTTGTTTGGACCTCACCCTGGCAAGTAAACATTACCAGAGCGGTTCAGAAAAAAAACAACAAACTGGAGGTCGAGGTCGCCAACCTATGGACAAACAGGCTCATCGGCGATGAAGCTATGCCTGACGATGGCGTAAAAGACGGCAAATGGCCCGAATGGCTGTTGAACGGCACCGCGCGGCCAAGTAGCCGTTATACCTTTACCACACATCATTTTTACAAAAAAGATGATCCGCTGATGGAATCGGGGCTGATGGGGCCAGTGAGAGTGGTTAGGAGGTTAGGGGTTAGAGGTTAGGTTAGTGGTTGTCAGCTGTTGGTTATCGGTTATCGGTTATATAGCAAGGGAAAATGACCCAGGGTGCCCCTTATCAGTTGCCACTAGATTTAGCTAGCGGTTTGAATGTCAGGATATTAAATGGGCTTTAGCCCAAACTATTAATGCCCTGCAAGAGCGCAATTTCAGTAACCTCCGGTGCAACCGGAGAGCAGCCAGGCATCTATCTTACCTTCCGGAACCCTAGAAGGGTTCAATAGAACATTCGGTACAAAAAATATTAAAAAACAACTTTGTGACGAAGTTTTCGTTATAATTAGATGCATAAATTTGATATTGGAAGTTTATTTATACTTTTGATCGGTTTTTTCGTAATACAATAAGCCATGTTAATCCGTTTTAATGTCGAGAATTTCCTCTCCTTCCGGGATGAAGTGGAATTCAGCATGATTGCCGGGAGTGAACGCCGGTTACCGGATCATTATATCAAGCACAAGGATTTCAATATTCTGAAAGGAGCTGTGATCTATGGTCCGAATGCTTCAGGCAAGTCGAATCTTGTTAAAGCCATTCACTTTGCACAACAATTCATTTTAAATGGTTTTGACGGAGTTGAATCCCTGAATAAGCATTTCAGGCTGGATCCTGAAGTAGCAAAAAAACCTACTCGCTTTGAATTTGAGATTAAGGCTGGTAAAACCCTTTACTCCTACGGCTTTACTCTCCAATTGGAAAAGCAAGTTGTACATGAAGAGTTCCTTTACCGGATCGAAAAAAACAGAAACTATCTAATTTTTGAGCGAGATACAGGTTTACAGGACAAGATCCAGGTGAAATACGGGTTGAAAGCATCTAACAATGACTTTGCACGCTTTGAAATTTACGCCAAAGATCTTAAACATGATCAATTGTTATTGCAGCAGGTCAATACCAGAAACCTGGAAGAAGTTGAATCAGCCGTTCATTTCATAGATGTTTTTCAATGGTTTAAGTATTCGCTGGTTATTATTTATCCGGACTCCAGGTACAAGGGCTTGACTTTTCCCAAAACTAATAAAAAGTTTACCGAAATTTTAAGCAAGTTTCTTAAGTCGATGGATACCGGAATCACTAAAGCCCTATTTACAGAAGTTGATATTGAGGAAGAGCTTGGGACTTTACGGGACACTGACCGGAAAAAGATTCTGAACGATTTGAGGAAAAAGACAATTAAATTCCTCCAGATCAAAAAAGTATCCTATGCGATCTGGTTAGATGACAGTGGTAAGCTTCGAGGTAAAAAGTTGGTACTGGTCCATACAGACAAACAGGGTAAGCAAGTCTTATTTGATTGCAATGAAGAATCGGATGGGACAAACCGCTTGATGGACCTGATTCCGGCATTGGATATCTTAAGTACGCTTGAAAGAGTCTTTGTCGTGGATGAACTGGACCGCAGCTTGCATCCCCATTTATCGGAAGCATTCATCAAGTTGTTTTTTAAACAAAGCCGGGACATTCCAAACCAGTTGATCGTAACCACACACGAATCTTCATTACAAAATTTGAGGTTGTTGCGCCGTGATGAGATCTGGTTTATCGAGCGCCAAGCTGACGGGCATTCCGAATTGTACTCGCTGAATGAGTTTAAAGTACGTCCAGATAAAGAGTTGCGAAAGGATTACCTGATTGGTAGATATGGGGCCATCCCCAGTATAGAGCTCCTCGAAACGAGTCGTTTAAACTGATAGCCATGAAGAGGCTCAGACATAGCCGGCCTTATGGTCGTCGAAGTCGTTTGGAAAGCACAAGGGAACCGGCCAAGGTTTTTGTTATTTCCACAGAGGGTTTAACTGAGAACATTTATTTTCAGGGTTTTAACCTTTATGCCGATGAATTGAGAATTCACGGCAGAGTGATTATTGATATCCTTGAAAAACAGGATCCCGGGGATACCCGAAGTGCTCCCGAATACATAGTTGGACTGCTCAATGAATACGTTGAGGATTCCGGAATTGATTCGGATGAACTTTGGATCGTTTTCGACCGGGATAGACAAAATAACAGTACCGATAAAATATTGCAGATCCTTGATCATTGTCAACAGCGTGGATACAATATTGCCTTGACAAATCCGTGCTTTGAATTATGGTTATTGATGCATGTTTCAGATTTGAGTGACTATGATCCTGCTATCCTCTTAGAAAATCCCAAAGATTCCATTCGGGCAAGGCGAAGATTCCTTGAGAAAGAAGTTACACGGCATATTGGTGGATATCGCAAGAATAATCTCCAATTCGGACGGTTCATAGCTCATCTTGAACAGGCCGTGACCAATTCCGCTCTCCAATGCTCAATCCCGCTTGATTTAGTCAATCAGTTGGGAACCAGTGTTGGGAATCTTGTCCGGGCGATATTGGCAACCCGATACCAAGATGGAGATTAGAGGTTAATTAGAGGTTATCGGTATCTCTGGTACGGGTTACCTCAACGCTGACCGATTTGATCTTGCCACCCATTGGAGGGTTCATTTTAGAGACTTTCACCGAAGCTTTTTCGAGTTGCTGAAAGTTTCTGAACAGGGTATCGAGGATACGGCAAGCAATATGTTCCAGCAGATAACTCTTGGTTTTCATCTCTTCTTTGATCAGGTCGTATGCGGTCTGATAGTTCAGGGCATCGTCGATATGGTCGGTCTCGCAGGCCCGGTTCATATCCGTTTCCATGTCGAGGTCCACAATAAAACGGTTTCCAACGATTCGTTCCTCCTCGAAACACCCGTGAAACGAATAAAACTCCATCTGTTCAATGCGGATCAGGCCCATACTTTTTGCTTTAGACGGTGAAGTTACAATTTTCTGATAAAGGCCGCTAAATCACTATCTTTGTTCCCACAATTTTTAAGCCTTTGGCTATCATGACGGACGAAAAAGATGCACTGAAAAACGATGAATCCAAACCCCTGAATTTCATCGAACAGATCGTTGAAGAGGATCTTAAATCCGGAAAACACGGAGGCCGCGTGCAAACCCGCTTCCCGCCCGAGCCCAACGGATATCTGCATATCGGTCATGCCAAGGCAATTTGTCTGGTTTTCGGCATCGCCAGTGAATATGGCGGCAAGTGCAACCTTCGCTTCGATGATACCAACCCGATTACAGAGGACACCTCTTATGTAGATGCTATCCGCAAGGATATCAAGTGGATGGGATTCGATTGGGAAGACCGTGAATTCTATGCATCCGACTATTTTGATCAGCTTTATGAATTTGCGCTGAAATTGATCAGCAAAGGCAAGGCCTACGTTTGCCAGCTTTCGGCTGAAGAGGTAAACGCTACCCGCGGAACGGATTTTGAACCCGATCAGCCAAGTCCGTACCGTAACCGGCCTATTGAGGAGAACCTCGACCTGTTCAGGCGAATGAAGAACGGCGAGTTCCCGAACGATTCCATGACGCTCAGGTCTAAGATTGACCTGGCCTCCACGAATATGCAAATGCGGGATCCGATCCTGTACCGCATCCGTCATGCCCACCACCACCGCACCGGCGATAAATGGTGCATATACCCGATGTATGACTGGGCTCATGGTCAGAGCGACTCGATCGAAGGCATAACGCATTCCCTGTGTACCCTTGAGTTTGTTCCCCACCGGCCATTGTATGAATGGTTTATCCAGGAGCTGGAAATTTTCCCGAGCCGGCAGATAGAATTTGCCCGGTTGAACCTCAGCTATACCATCATGAGCAAGCGGAAGCTGCTGCAACTGGTTACTGAAGGGCATGTCAGCGGGTGGGACGATCCACGGATGCCAACCCTGCATGGTTTGCGCAGGCGCGGATATACCCCCGCATCTATCCGGGCTTTTACCGAGCTGGTTGGGATAGCCAAGCGTGAAAATGTGATCGATGTTGCCCTGCTCGAGTTCTGCATACGCGAGGATCTCAATAAAATCGCCCCTCGCGTGATGGCTGTTCTGAATCCGGTTAAACTGATCATCGACAACTATCCGGTTGGACAAACCGAAGAGCTCGAAACGGTTAATAATCCCGAAGATGAATCAGCAGGCAAGCGCAAAATGCCTTTCAGCCGCGAATTATATATTGAGCGCGACGACTTCATGGAAGATCCGCCAAAGAAATATTTTCGCTTGTCGCCAGGCAGCGAAGTCCGTTTAAAATCAGCCTATATCATTAAATGTGAATCGGTTGTAAAAAATTTCGATGGACTGATTACCGAAATTCATGTCACTTACGATCCCTCGAGTCACAGCGGATCAGCCGAAGCCCAGCGGAAGGTAAAAGGCACCCTCCACTGGGTGTCAACACCGCACGCGTTGGATGCCGAGGTTCGTTTGTACGACCGATTGTTCAGTGATCCCGATCCCGACGGGCATAAGGAGCAGAATTTCAAAGAATTTCTCAATCCCGATTCGCTTACCGTGCTCGCTCACTGCAAGGTAGAGCCCTCTCTGAAATATGCCAACCATCTTGATCATCTGCAGTTTACCCGTCTCGGCTACTTCAATGTGGATCCCGACAGCACCCCCGAACGGCTCGTATTCAACCGTACCGTGGGGCTGAAAGATACCTGGGCGAAGCAGAATACTTAGGGTTCAAGGCGTAAGTGTTAAGAGAGGGAAAAAGGATGAGATTCCAATTTTGAATTCCGAATTCCGAGGTAAGAGATTCAGGTTATTATGAAGTTGTAAGTTCTTACTTTATAAATACTTGAATCTTCTACTTCGGCATTCGGAACTCTTCATTCGAATCTCTGACTTCCACCTTCAACATATTTTCCTATCTTCGGGTTACTAAAAACCAGAATGATGGCACCGAAGCAATCCCGAATAATTATCCCGATCAGGATACTGCTGGGGCTTGCCATCATTTTGTTATCGCAGACAGCTGTTGGCCAGGTCAAGAACAGGGGCATCCCTCATATCATTAATTATCCCAAAAAGGTTTATAACGCGGCTACGCAAAACTGGTGCATTACTCAGGACAGCAGAGGATTCATGTATTTTGGCAATAATGATGGCCTGCTGGAATTCGATGGCAAAAACTGGCGATTATACTCCCTCCCCGACCGTTTTATGTACCGGGCAATATTTGTGGCCGTAAACGGAACCATCTATGTTGGCCTGACCAACGATTTCGGCATCATGAAACCTGACGAAAAAGGAATATTAACCTATCAGTCTATTTCTCTGAAATTTCCGCAAGTCGCTGTTAGCTTTAACGACATCTGGAAAATATTCGAAACCCCTGAAGGCATCTATTTCCAGTCGAAGAATAAAATTTTTCTGTACCACAATGATAACCTGGATGTTATCCTACCGGATAAAGAGTTTAACTTTTTGCATAAGGTTAATAAAATCCTGTATACTTCGGAACGGTACATCGGGCTGGTCCTCATAAAAGGGACTCACACTCAACGCGCTCCGGGAGGGGAAGTTTTTATTGGTAAAAACATTGAAACGATCGTTCCATTTGACGAGAACCATGTGATTATTGGCACGGCTAAAAACGGGTTATACCTGTATGATGGAAAAACAGCTGTTCCCTGGGCCAAAGAAGCCTCGGATTTTTTAGCTGAAAATTTTATTTTTTGCGGTACACAGATCAACAAGAAACACTTTGCCTTCGGTTCCATCCGGAACGGAGTGTTGATCATCGACAAAAGCGGCAAGCCCATTCAGCATATCAATCAGGCTAAAGGCCTGCAAAACAACACGGTACTGAGCATTTACTCCGACCGTGACAATAACCTCTGGCTCGGACTCGACCAAGGGATTTCTTTCATTGAAATCAATTCACCAATAACGTATTATAGCTACGGCAAATCGCTGCCGGGTACCGGTTATTGTTCAATCAATGCGAACGGATCGATCTATGCGGGAACCAATCAGGGATTGTTTGTAAAAAAATGGACCGATTACGAAAACCCGCTGAGCAACGACGACAAATTTATTCCGGTTCCGGGCACACAAGGGCAGGTGTGGTCGTTACGCTTTATAGATAATACCCTGTTTTGCGGTCATAATGCAGGAACATTCATAATCAAGGACAATCAGGCTGATCTGATTTCAGACATTGCCGGGGGTTGGGATTACCTGAGACTGAAAAACCTACCGGATATTATCCTTGAAGGAACCTATACCGGGATCTCCATTTTTAGCCAGGATAAAGGCAAGTGGACATTCAGCCGCACCCTGTCAGGTTTTAATGAAAGTACACGGTTTTACACCGAAGATACCGATGGATCCCTATGGGTAGCTCATGGAGCATTGGGCATTTTCCGGGTGGTTCCCAACAACTCGCTGACTGCCGTAACCCAGGTGAGGGTTTACAACGAATCTGACGGCCTGCCCTCACGATATCGAAATTCAGTATATAAGATTGATAACCAGATACTATTCACTACGATATCAGGTATCTACCGATATAAAAAAGCAACCGATTCCTTTGAACCTGATGCCATCTATACAAACCTGGTGGGCAAAGAACCGGTCAACTCCCTATCGGAGGATGCTGAAGGGAATATCTGGTTTTTCAAACCAACAGAAATAGGCATCATACGATCAGGAGGCGGTGATGTGAAAATTGTGGAAAAACGTCCGTTCAATCCATTAAAAAACCTCACCAAAAGAGGTTTTGAACATGTAAACGTTATTGATGAAACCAATATTTTCCTGGCCTGCGAAGAAGGATTTGCTCATTATGATCCATCAATCCCGGCAAAATATCCGGAATCGCGTGAATGCTATATCCGCTCATTAACAGGAACAGGAGATTCAACCATAACTTTTTTCGGAGGTGTTTTCTCGAATAAAAACGGCTTACCTGTTGCTAATCAGGATAATGATAAACCTATCCGGATTCCCTATACCTATAATAACCTTCGCTTTGAATATACGGTTCCCCTTTTTGATAATCCAGACGACATACTGTTCAGTCATTTACTTGAAGGATATGATCATAGCAGAAGCGAATGGTCCTCAGAAGATGTAAAGGAATACACGGGTTTACGGGAAGGGTCGTATGTTTTTCAGGTAAAAGGGAAGAGCATCTACAACATAGAAACCCCGGATACCTTGATCAGATTTCGCATTCTTCCGCCATGGTATCGAAGTGTTATTGCCTTTATCCTGTATATCCTGATCGTTCTGGTCATAACGGGATATGCGGTGAGATTGATTATTGCAAAAATACGTCGGGATAAGAAGCACATTTCCCTGAAACATGAAAGGGATATAAATCAGGTCAGGCAGCAGCATATCGCGGAATCACTCGAATCGGAAATATCGCATAAAAACAAGCAATTGGCCACTTCAATTTCCGGACTGCTCAGGAAAAACGAATTTTTAATCAAGCTGAAAGAAGAGATTGTAAAAATTGCTGATAAGACTTCCAATCCTGCAGCAGAAGAGAGGTTAAAGAAAATTATGGCCAGTGTTGATGAAAATTTAGAAGCCGATAATGAGTACGAGCAATTTGAAGGTCATTTCGATGCTGTTCATGACAATTTCTTAAAGACCCTTAAAAAGCAGTTCCCTCAGCTGACCCCGAAAGACTTGCGTTTGTGTGCATACCTGCGAATGAACCTGAGTACAAAGGAAATTGCCCCGTTGCTAAACATCTCCCCCCGGGGGGTAGAAATCAGCCGTTATCGCCTGCGGAAAAAGATGAACCTGTCACATGACGCAAATCTCATCGAATTTATGCTAAGCATCTGATTTACTTAATTTGATGTAGTATTGATGTAATCAGGATGTGACTATTATGTGTTATTCACAAAGTCGTCCTATTTATATAGTCGTAGCTTTACGAAACGATGTAACAGAGTTGTTTGGCTCATTAAAGGAGTATTCAGGCTTTATAATCGCTATTAGCTGTCTTGTATCACGCTTTTTGGAACAGGCTGAATATTGATTAACAATTTATAACCTAATGCTAAATTATATGAATTTGAAAATTTCACGATTATTAAAAGTAACCGCTGCCGTAATAATTTTCGGCATGGTTGTCGGCTCCGCCGCAGCTCAGGGGCTTTTGGTTTCGGGGACGGTCTCCGATGAAAAGGGAAGCGGACTACCCGGAGTTAATGTGCTGGTTAAAGGCACTTCCATTGGTATTTCAACTGATGCCTCAGGAAAATACTCCATCAGCGTACCAAATGCCCAGGCAACATTGCAGTTCAGCTATGTCGGCTATCTTTCAATAGAAGAAGCTGTTAATGGCCGGGCCGTTGTCAATGTTTCGATGAAACCTTCAGCCTTTGACCTTGCAGAAGCAGTGGTTGTGGGTTATGGTCTCCAGAAGAAAAGTCTGATTACCGGTTCAATTGCCAGAGTGTCCGCTCAGGAAATGGCACGGGGCAATAACCTGCGGATCAACCAGGCTTTACAGGGAAAAACAGCAGGTGTTGTTGTTATGAACAACTCTGGACAGCCGGGTGACTTTGTATCCGTCAGGATCAGGGGTATCGGGACCAATGGTGATGCTGAGCCTTTATACATTGTTGACGGATTGCCTACGAACGGATACGGTATTGATTACCTGAGTCCGTCGGACATTGAATCCGTTGAAGTTCTGAAGGATGCTGCTTCGGCAGCGATCTACGGTGCCCGTGCTGCCAACGGTGTAATTCTAATTACCACCAAACGCGGAGGCACAGGAAAAACCCAGATTACCTATGAAAACTACGTTGGTGTTCAGAATCCATGGCGCAAACTGGATGTTTTAAGCAAGAACGATTACCTGATGCTTCAAAATGAAGCAGCCGCAAATGCAGGCCAACCCTGGAAATTCTCACAGGCTATGATGGATACACTGAAATGGGATACCGATTGGCAGGATCAGATGTTCAACTACAATGCTCCGAAAACCAATCATCAGATTACCTTTTCGGGTGGAAACAACAAGGCCAGCTTCATGAGTTCAATCAACTACTATAAGCAGGACGGTATTGTTGCCAAAGGCAAATCGCAATTTGAGCGCTTTACTTATAAGTTGAACACCGATTGGGATATGAATTTCGTGAAGGTAGGATCGAGCATTACCTTAGCCAACCTCAATAGTAAAGGGATTGGAGCTAATGATCATTTTGCAGCAACCAGTTTGATTCAAGCTCTCAACACGCCCCCGATCGTTCCGGTAACCTTCGCCGATAGTACCTGGGCAACTCCTGAAGATTTTGGCATCGGAATGCAGGAGATCACTAATCCCATCGCCATGTTATCTTATACCAATAGCGCAACCAATACTTATAAAGCGGTTGGAAATGCCTTCGCAATTTTCGATTTCGGCAAACTTTCTGATGTATTACAGGGCTTAAGCTTCCGCACTTCTTTCGGCGGTGAATACGCTCTGGTGATCAACCGCGGATATACCCCCAAATATGATCTTGATGCTACCCACAAAACTTTGGTCAATGGAGTGTCGAGAAGTGAAGACAACTACATCAACTGGAACCTTGAAAACGTTCTGACCTACGATAAAACCTTAGGTTCAAGCCATTTTACGGCATTATTGGGGCATGCCGCCCAGCGTAACCAATACAGTAATGTAGGCGGTTCAAAAAATAATGTAATATTCAGCGATTTCGAACATGCCTATATTGATAATGCTGTGGATCCACTCTCAGCCTCCATCTATGGCGGATACGGTGACCACACAATGTTGTCCTATTTTGGCAGGATTAATTATGACTTCATGGGACGATACATGATTACCGCCATTCTGCGTACCGACGGTTCATCACGGTTTGGATCGGCCAATAAATTCGGTAATTTCCCATCTGTGTCGGCCGGGTGGATCTTCTCCCAGGAATCCTTCATGAAAAATACAGCCTCGTGGCTAAGTTTCGGGAAATTGCGTGCCAGCTGGGGCCGGAACGGTAATGAATCAATTGGTGACTTCCGTTACACATCCATCATGGGAACCGGTTCTATTTATTATTTCGGCATGGGAAAAAACCAGTACAACGGGATGGTTCCTTCCCGGATTGCTAACCCAAGTCTGAGATGGGAAACCTCGGAACAAACAGACATCGGATTGGATCTGGGCTTCCTGAATAACAAAATGACCTTTACGGCAGACTTTTACAATAAAACAACCAAAGACTGGTTAATCGAAGCTCCTGCTCCGCTGCTCATAGGTAACGTTCCTCCGGTAATCAATGGCGGAAGCGTACAAAATTTCGGGTTCGACCTCGAATTAGGATATCGTCAGCATGTTGGTGAACTCTATATCGATCTGAAATTGATCGGCAATACCAATAAAAATACGGTTCTTGATATTCAGAATGCAGAAAAACGGTTAACAGGCGGCAATGGAGGATTTGGCCAGGCAGGTATTGTCCGTGCAGAAGTCGGATCTCCGCTGGGTGTATTCTATGGGGTTAAAACCGATGGGATCTTCCAGAATGCAGCCGAAGTTGCTGCCCATGTAAATCCGGCTGGTAAATTAATTCAGCCCAATGCTCAACCAGGTGACTTTCGGTTTGTAGATCAGGATAGTAGTGGTACAATCGACAGTGAAGACTGGGTTCAGATTGGAAACCCCTATCCCGCCTTCACTGGCGGTTTGAACCTGACCCTTGAGTTCAAAGGTTTCGATGTGAACATATTCTGGTACACCGCTTTGGGTGCCCAGGTTTGGGATGCAACGCGCCGTTATGATATGAACTTTACCAATTACCGCGGTTCAGCCCTCGAACGGTGGACCGGCGAAGGCACAAGCAATACCTATCCCCGTTTGACTTATTCCGATCTGAATGGGAATTTCAAAACCCCGAGTGATTTCTGGGTAAAGAATGCTGATTACCTGCGCCTCCGTAATCTCAGTATAGGTTATACCATCCCGGTAAGAGTGACCAGCTGGCTGCATATCAGTAAACTGAGGATCTATCTTGCTGGTGAAAACCTCCTGACATTTACCAAGTATGATGGCTATGAACCGGAAATTGGCGGCGGAGTATTCAGCTATGGCGTTGATCACGGTATTTACCCGCAAGCCAGGTCGATTTACGGTGGCATTAACGTTACGTTCTAATTGTTAACTATTTAATTAAAGCTAAAATGAAAAAAATACGATATATAGCTTACGCAGCCATTGTAATCTTCGGGATGCAAGCATGTACAAAAAGCTTCCTGGAGCTGGAGCCCAAAACCGGCCTGGTTGAAGACAATTTCTATAAAACCGAAAACGATGCTTTCCTGGCACTTGTAGGGGTGTATGACGCTTTGACGGTTCAAAACTGGCAATTCATTCCGCTCATGTCGGATATTTTCTCGGATGATGCCTTTACAGGTGGAGCCGATGCAAAGGATATGAGCCAATGGCATGAAATCGAACTGTCGCAGATGACTGATGCAAATAATTCGGCCACTGATTTATGGAACCGGTGTTACACCGCGATTTACCGCGCTAACCTGTATTTACAAAAAGAAGGTGGAATTACCTGGACTAACCCGGCAAATCAGAAGCGCTTTATTGCTGAAGCCAAATTCATACGCGGTTACATTTATTATGATCTTGCCCGTCACTATGGCTGGGTTCCGATTATCACATCGGTATTGCCTTCCATCGATGACTATCGCAGTGTAACCCAAAACACCCCTTCGGAAGTTTATACCCAAGTTGCCAAGGACCTTCTCGATGCACTACCGGATCTTCCGGCTATTGTTCCCTCTACGGAGGTTGGCCGTGTGACCAAATACGCTGCCGAATCGCTTATTGCCCGCATTTACCTGTATCATACCGGTATAAAAACTGCCATACCTGCATTAGGCTTGACAGGTGCATGGACCGACGGAACCACAACCATCGACAAAGCCTATGTGCAAACTGCATTGGATGACATCATTACCAATGGCGGATATACCCTTGTTCCAAATTATGCCGATCTCTTCGACTGGGCTCATCAAAACAGCAATGAAGCCATTTTAGAATTTCAGTATTCCGAAAAAGCCAAATCAAGCGATTGGGGCGGCTGGGGAATTAACGGTAATTTCACGGTCATCTTTTATGGTATGCGTAACCCGGCAGGGTTTGGCGGTTTCTGGGATGCAGGATGGAGCTTTGCAACCATAACCTGGTCATTGGTAAATGAATATGAGGCCGGTGACCCGCGTAAAGATGCTACCGTTTTCAACGCGGATGCTGAATCGGGCACCTATCTTAAAGCTTTCGAAAATTCCGGCTATTTCAATAAGAAATGGATGCCCCGGAATGCTTATCAGGCAACAGCAGGTTCTCGTGAACACAACTACCCGGCAAACTTCATCGATATTCGCCTGGCAGATGTATTGCTGATGGCTTCGGAGATGTATGTTACTGATAATCCATCCAAAGCCAAAGATTATCTGAATCAGGTCAGGACAAGGGCATTGGGTGCATCGGCTGCACTAAGTTTAGTTACCATGGAGAATATCATGCACGAACGTCGTGTGGAATTGGCGGGTGAAGGATCTCGTAAATGGGACCTTCTGAGAATGGGACTGGATTATGCCAAAACCAAAATCGATGCCAGCTTCAATGTTCCTTCATCAGCCCCGAACAAGCAGGATTTTCAGGGAAGAGCATTTGATCCGCAAACTTATGGAATGTTTCCGATTCCGGGTGTGGAAATCCGCAACTGCAATACGGGTGTTTTAAAACAGTATGTACCTAAATATAAATAAATTATGAAACGCTTAAAATATATTCTATTCCTGGCCGTATCGGCCTTAATACTCGGTTCCTGCGAACCGACCGTATTGCCAACGCCTGATATTGGAGCAACTCCTTCGGCTGCTGACCTGCAAATCACCATAACTCCCGGTGCAGATGCCTTCCATTTTGTGATCGAAAATAAGTCGACCATAACAGGTATTGCAACCTGGGATCTTGGAAACGGAAATACTGCCAGCGGCGAAAAAGCCGAAGCCTATTACCCGGTACCGGATACTTATACCATCACTCTGACCCTTTATACAAAAGGTGGGAACGCTTCGATAACCAAGAGTATCACTACCACTGAAACCGACTGGGCCTATTTTTCCGACCCGGTTATTACCTTGCTTTGCGGTGGAATTGAGGCTGTAAACGGCAGATCATGGGTGATGGACAGTCTGGCCACGGGACACATGGGTGTTGGCCCGAATCTGGCAAACAGCACCACCTGGTGGAGTGCAGGTCCTCTTGCCAAATCGAATAAAGGGCTCTATGATGATGCACTCAATTTTAAACTCACCGGTTTCGCTGCAACCTATGATAACAAAGGGGTTAGTTATGTGAAAGATTTCCGCAGGACCGACGCGGCCTATTCTAATCCAAGGATTAACGACACCGACTATATGGTCGACTATCCCGGCCCTATCTCGGGAACCTGGTCGTTCAGTACCAAAGATGGTAAAAAGTATCTGAAATTATCGGGACCAAAACCGATCTTTCCATGCTTTGATACAGGCGCCAAGGATGGTGAATATGAAATCCTCAATATTACCGAAAATAGTCTGGAACTGGCTTGCATCGGCGGGGATGGCAATGCATGGCATTACCTGCTGATTCCACTGGGATACGTTTTACCGACCATTACCTTCGATGCAGTTTTTGCTCCCACCGCCAATCCGAATGAATATGAATTTTCGCTGGCCAATCTGAAAATACCTGCCGGATTATCCGTAACGAAAGTGGCATGGAACTTCGGCGATGGCAACTCCGTTGAAACAACCAATGCCAATCAATCGCAGGTAAATACTTTTATGCGCAAAGGCACCTACATTGTTTCGGTTGAACTGTCTTCCTCAGAAGGTAAAACCTATACCAAGGACCTGACGGTTGTTGTTGCAGTAAACCATCCGGATTATGTGGAATATCTCCTCAATGCCATGGTTATGTACAACGATTTTGGTGAGACCATGCTGACCGCTGCCGGACTGGATCTGGCCGGTGGTACCGCTACCCTCGATGTGGTCGCCAACCCGGATGCAGCCAAGTATCCGAACCGCAGTAAAAATGTTGCCCTGTTCACGAAAACAAATAACGACTGGGCTAACGTTTTCATACAACTGCCTGATGGATACCGCTTTGATATCACAAAACAGACCAAATTCAAAGTGCTTGTTTATGGAACAGCCGGTCAGGAGGTATTAATGAAACTGGAAAATACTGACAAGGGTGGCAATGCATGGCAAACCGGGAGTGAGTTGAAGCAGAAGATTTCGGCAACCAACACCTGGGAAATAATGGAATTTGATTATTCTGGGGCCGCTGCAGGCTGGGACTGGACAGGGGACATATTTACGACGAATATTGCCATCGACGACCGGTTTAACCATGGCTTCTATAATGTGGTCCGGATCATGTATCAGCCGGGAGTTCACGATGCAACTTACAGCGTGTACCTCGATGATATCGCCGGACCTCATGTTGCCGGGCTAAAATAGATTCTTTCTTTTCATAGTTGTTAGTATTTGGAAATCAGGGGTTACCGTGGAATCTACCGAATTGATAGGATTTATATGGTAGCCCCTTTTTTTAAAATTAGAATGGCATTTTTACCCTATCTGAATAAAAAGATACTATTCTTCCTTCTGTTTGTATGGTCGCTTGAAAGCATGGGTCAGAACAATGTTTCCCGGTATTGGGGAATCATGGACGATGTTTCATTCGGCGATACCAATTCTATTTCTCAGTTGCGCAAACAATTCGGAAAGCAACCCGCTTTCGTTTCGCGCATACTGGATTGGAATGCAGCAGGATTGAATTTCCCGGCAGCTGAATGTGACCAGATTAAAGCTGCAGGCAGCATTCCATTTATTTCTATCGATCTCTCGATCTCTTTATCAGATATTTTAAAGGGTAAATCCAATACCGTTCTTGAACAATTTGGTGCAAAAATCCATAGTTTTGATAGTCCCGTGTTTATCCGTTGGGCCCGCGAGCCCAACAGCGACTGGAATTCCTGGAACGGATCGAAAAATCCGGAAGGGGCCCGGATTTATACAGATGCCTACCGGTATGTGGTTGATAAAATCACAGAAGCCCATCCGGCAAAGCCCATTATGCTAGCCGAAACAGGATGTGCACCCAATGGAGGGGATAAAGCTGCCTGGATCAACGATCTGTTTGGATCTTTAAAAGTCAATTTCACCCAGATCAGGGCCATTATCTGGAACAATCGCCAAACCTCTGCTGATTGGCGCCTTTCTTCACCCGGTTCGGCTGCAACAGCTTTTGCAGCGGGACTTGCCGATTCTTCTTGTTCGAAAAACATAGCAGGATTGGAATCTTTGCACGTCAATTTCCCGAAATACACCCGGCCTGTATCCGAAGGATTTCTGAGAGCCTCCGGTAAAAAAATTGTTGACGGCAATAACCGCGAAGTCCTCCTCCGCGGTATGGGCCTTGGAGGCTGGATGCTCCAGGAGGGTTATATGCTCGAAACCGGAGATTTTGCCGGAACCCAGCACGAAATAAAAGCCAGAATACGGGATTTAGTCGGACAAGCCGGAATGGAAAAATTTTACGATGCCTGGCTGGCTAATCATGTTACCAAAGCTGATATCGACACTCTTGCCCGATGGGGATTTAATTCAGTAAGGCCTGCACTCCATTACAACCTGTTCACCCTCCCCGCTGAAGAGGAGCCGGTAGGAGGCCGGCAAACATGGCTGGAAAAAGGATTTGTGATGCTCGATAGCCTGGTCTCCTGGTGTGCGGCTAATCAGATGTATGTGATACTGGATCTTCACGCAGCCCCCGGTGGACAAGGCCGCGATAATAATATATCAGACCGGGACCCCAGTAAGCTTTCCCTCTGGGAAAGCGCTGCCAACCGGACAAAAACCATCGAATTGTGGAAAAGATTGGCCGAAAGGTATGCCAATAATCCGTGGGTTGGCGGATATGATCTCCTCAATGAAACCAACTGGGATTTTGAAAACAGCGGCAATCAGAATGGATGCAGCTGCCAGCAAAATGCCCCCCTGCTCGACTTATTCAAGAAAATCATCACCGCGATCCGCAGCAAAGATACGAAGCATCTCATCTTTATCGAGGGAAACTGCTGGAGCGGAAACTTCAACGGGCTGCTACCCCTGACTGCCTTCGACAATAACCTGGCATTCAGTTTCCACCGCTACTGGAACCGTAACGACATCGGTACCATCCAGGAGAAACTGAATATTCGCGATCAATATAATATACCGCTTTGGATGGGCGAATCGGGAGAAAACTCCAATCATTGGTTTGCCGAAGCCATTTCCTTGCTCGAAACGAATGACATTGGCTGGTCGTGGTGGCCCGAAAAAAAGATCAACTCAGTAGTGGGACCGCTCACGGTTATAAAAACCCCTGAATACGAACAACTCCTAAGATACTGGAAGAACGGCGGGACCAAACCCGACTCGGCCTTTGCCGCTGCTGCCCTTATGCAGATTGCAGAAAACCTGAAAATCGGGAACTGCATCATTCATTATGATGTGCCCGATGCCCTGTTTCGCCAGCAGCTGACCTCTGAAACCAAACCGTTTGCCCGAAACCGGGTGCCGGGTATCTTTTATGCCGTTGATTTCGACATGGGCAGGAATAATTTTGCCTACAGCGATGCTGATTTTGAAAATAGCGGCGGACAAGGCTCCACCGATTGGAACCTGGGATGGATTTACCGGAATGACGGGCCTGATATTGAGGTGTGTACCGATTCAGTTCCTTATACCAACGGCTATAACATCAGCCATATTGTAAAGGGTGAATGGCTGGCCTATACCTTTATTACGGACACCACGGGAGTCTATAACCTGACCGTGCGAACTGCATCCGCCAGCGGTATGGGAGTTTTCCGGATCGAGATCGACGGGATCAACGTTTCGGGTTCGATAGCCGTTCCGCATACCGGCGGGTATCAGCGTTATATCCCCATAAACCTGAAAAACCTCGGGTTAACAGCCGGATGGCATAAAATGATCATCTATTTTGAAGAAGGTGGATTTAATGTTAATTCATTCGCCTTTAATAGCCCTACCGGAGCCACCGGAGTACCGTTTTCCCTGCTTTCCGCAAAAACCGACGATATGGGAAAGCAGATCGTGCTGACTTTCAACAAACCCCTGTCTGGATTCCCGGCATCGGGATCGCAGTTCACTCTCACCGTTGGGAGCAAAACCTACGTGCCCGATTCTGTAAGCTTCGAATCGATCAATCCTCCATCCCTCAGGCTCTGGTTTGGATCCATTTTTTCAGATACTGATATATTGAAACTATCCTATAATGGAAATCAAATAACCAGCGGTGGCGGAGATATTTTAGCCCCATTCACGGATGTCCCTGTTGTCAATACGATCATCCCGCGATTGCCTATTCCGGGGATTCTTGAAGCTGAGAATTACAGCGTAAACAGTGGCTTTGGTTTTGAAACCTGCAGTGACACCGGAGGCGGTCAAAATGCAGGATGGACCGATGCAGGCGACTATTTGGAATTTCCGGTACGGATCGCCGAGAAAGCCCTCTATAAAGTGACCTACCGGTATGCCTGCAATTCCGGGACCTCAAAGGCTGAACTGTTTATCATTGATGACATCATGCAGTCATTGCATACCGTGGACTTCGCAGCTACCGGAGGTTGGCAGAACTGGAGCTCTGTAACGGTTTCCGACAGTTTGCCTGCGGGGTTGAAAACCATTCGTATAACCGCACTGACGAGCGGGTTCAACCTCAACAGGATCGAATTTATTAAAGTTCCCGGCACCAATGATTCGACTGTTGTTACCAAAGCCGGCTTCAGATTATACCCGAATCCGGCGGCAGACTTTGTAATCGTTGAGATCAGCAATCCTAATGGCAAATCGCGGCGACTGGAATTAATGGATATGTTGGGGCGCATTCTATATAAGCAGGATACTCCTTCGACCATTACCGCAAAATGCACTGTTAGTACCTCCGGTTATCTTCCGGGAATCTACCTTATCCGTGTGGGTGATGAACAAACCTTAGGAACCCTACCTCTTTTGATCAAAAATATGAAACCATAAATCGTATGAAAAAAATTATTTTCCTCGCAGCAATGAGCATTCTAGGCATTACCGCTTGTAAAACAGTTGTCAAAGAGACTCCTGACAATTCCGAAAAGGAACTGATGAAGAAAGCGGATAGCGTTCTGGCTTTGATGACCCTCGATGAGAAGATCGGCCAGTTAAATCAATTCTCGGGCGATGGTGAGTTAACCGGTCCGGTGGCCTTGAGACCTGATTTATTGCAAAGTATCCGGGATGGGAAGGTAGGTTCCATGCTGAACATCAACGGAGCAGATTATACCCGGAAAATCCAGAAAATTGCCGTTGAAGAATCCCGGTTGAAGATCCCCCTGATCTTTGGCTATGATGTCATTCACGGCTATAAAACCATATTTCCCATACCACTGGGAGAATCGGCATCCTGGGACCTTGAAGCGGCCGAAAAATCGGCCCGTATCGCTGCCACAGAAGCCGCTGCAGCCGGTCAGCACTGGACCTTTGCCCCGATGGTTGATATTGCCCGCGATCCGCGCTGGGGACGCATCATGGAAGGCTCGGGCGAAGATCCTTACCTGGGATCCAGATTGGCAGAGGCCAGAGTAAAAGGCTTTCAGGGCAATGATCTGGCGGATATCACCACCATTCTGGCGTGCGCCAAACATTATGCGGGATATGGGAATGCCCAGGCAGGCCGCGACTATTACACCACTGACATGAGTGAAAACACCCTTCGGGAAATATATCTGCCACCTTTCAAGGCAGCAGCAAAAGCCGGTGTGGAAACCTTTATGTCGGCATTTAATGACCTGAACGGGATACCGGCAACCGGTAACAAATATCTGATCCATGATATTCTTAAAACTGAATGGGCCTTTAAAGGGATGGTGGTCAGTGACTGGGCGTCGATATCCGAGATGATTCCTCATGGGATAGTTGCAAACAAATATGAAGCCGGCGACCTGGCTTTCAATGCCGGGGTGGACATGGATATGGAAGGCAACGTGTATCTCACGGAGATGAAGAATCTGTTGAAAGATGGAAAAATTACCGAAGCGCAAATCGATGAATCCGTGCGCCGTGTTTTACGCTTGAAATTTTTGCTTGGGCTCTTTGAAGATCCTTATCGCTACAGTAATGCCGATCGTGAAAAACAAACCTTATTAAAGCCTGAATTTCTCGCTGGAGCCCGCGATGCAGCGAGGAAATCTTTTGTTCTGCTCAAAAACGAGAACCAGGTGCTGCCGCTGAATTCTTCTGTGAAAAGTGTCGCCCTGATCGGTCCAGCCGCAGATGCAGCGGATGATATGATTGGAAACTGGTCGGGACGAGGCGAAGGGAAACAGGTAATTACACTTAAAAAAGAACTTGAAACCCGGTTGGGTGCCGGTAAAGTGCTCTATGTTAAAGGCGCAAACTTTAACGACAACGATAAATCCGGGTTCGCGGCTGCAATGGCTGCCGCACGCCGCGCAGATGTGATCATTGCTGCCTGTGGTGAAGCAGGGATGATGTCTGGTGAAAGTATGAGCCGTGCCGATATCTCCATCCCGGGGGTCCAGGAAGAATTGATCCTTGAGATGGCAAAACTGGGAAAACCGATGGTATTGGTGCTGTTCAACGGACGGCCGCTCATCCTGACGAAGGTAAACACCTTTGTACCGGCCATTCTGGAGGCCTGGATACCCGGAACCATGACGGGCCCGGCCTTATGCGATGTTTTGTTTGGAGAATATAATCCTTCGGGCAAACTTCCGGTTACCTTCCCCTATGCATTGGGGCAGATTCCTATCTATTATAACCACAAAAACTCCGGCCGCCCGGGCAGCCAGGATCAGAAATTCACTTCACGATACCTGGATGTTCCAAATGATCCGCTTTTCCCGTTTGGTTATGGATTGAGTTATACTCAGTTTGCTTATAATAATCTGATTCTTAGTCAATCCATCGTATCCGACAACCAACCGCTGGAAGTCAGAGTTGATGTAAAAAATACAGGGCAGGCAGCCGGAACAGAGACCGTTCAACTGTATATTCGCGACCTGGTTGGATCAGTAACGCGCCCGGTTAAAGAGCTCAAAGGCTTTACGAAGGTGATGCTGAAGGCCGGGGAGGTTCAAACCATCAGCTTTACCGTGACCAAAGAAGATTTATCTTTTTACAACCGCGACATGGTTTGGGGTACTGAACCGGGTAAATTCAAGGTATTTGTAGGAACCAATTCCCAAAATACCATTGAGGCAGGTTTTGAACTGAAGTAAATGGTGAATACTTACCACTACCAGCCGAAAAGTACCCACCCCAACCCCTCCCTGAAAAAGGGAGGGGGCCAGGGGGTGGGTACCTTTCGGAGCTTTTTAACGAACAATTGTTGACCCATGAAAAATATTTTCCTTTGCCTGGCGCTGATCCTAACCGTTTCCTGTGTCAATCATAACCCGGGAACCCACAAACTCGTCTGGAGTGATGAGTTCAATGGAACAGGCCTGCCCGATAACTCAAAATGGAGTTACGATACCATAGGAAATGCAACCGGTTGGGGAAATAACGAATGGCAGAACTATACGGCAGGACGAATCGAGAACGCTTTTGTCGAAAACGGAATGCTGCATATCAAAGCTATCAAGGAACCAACCGGCGACAAGCAATATAGCTCGGCCCGTTTAATCACCAAAGGTAAAGGCGATTGGCTGTTTGGGCGGATAGAAGTACGTGCCAAATTGCCGGGGACTCTTGGTATTTGGCCGGCCATCTGGATGTTGCCCACCGATTGGGAATACGGAGGATGGCCAAAATCAGGCGAGGTCGATATTATGGAACATGTCGGGTACATGCCCGATTCGGTATTTGCCTCGGTTCACACCGAAAGCTACAATCACTTTATTCGCACCCAGCGAACCAAAGGATTCTACCTGCCGGATCTGCATGAACAGTTCCATGTGTATGCGGTTGAATGGGATTCCACTATGATCAAGGCCTTTGTGGATGATAAAATGTACTTTTCATTCAAAAAAGAAGTCGCTGATCCGAAAGTGTGGCCATTTGACAAGAAGTTTCATCTGCTGTTGAATGTTGCCGTCGGAGGGAACTGGGGCGCAGTGAAAGGGGTTGATGATACCGGATTCCCGCAGGAAATGATCGTTGATTATGTGAAAATTTATCAGTAATACCGGCCAATGACCTCATCCTTAGGCACTATCAGATTTCTGACTACAACATTAGTTTTGGTTTGTATTCAGATATCAAGCGGAAACGCCCAGTTCAATGCACTTGTTTGGTCGGATGAATTTGATTACACCGGACTCCCGGCGGCCAGTAAATGGACCTGTGAAGAGGGCGGCAATGGCTGGGGGAATAATGAGCTTCAGTATTATACGATGAACCGGACACAGAATGCCCGTGTTGAAAACGGGGTTCTGATCATTGAAGCATTGAAAGAGAACTACAACGGAAGGGAATATACATCGGCGCGACTGGTGTCAACCGGTAAAGGCGACTGGCTGTACGGCAGGTTTGAAATACGAGCCAAACTGCCCGGCGGGAAAGGTACGTGGCCTGCTATCTGGATGCTTCCTACCGATTGGGCTTATGGCAACTGGCCTTCGAGCGGGGAAACCGACATCATGGAACATGTTGGATATGACCCCACTCATGTGTTTGGCACGGCCCACACAGAGGTCTACAATCATAAACTGGGAACTCAGAAAGGCAGCTCGGTAACCGGTTCCGACTGGGAAACCACTTTTCATGTGTATGCCATTGAATGGTCGGCCACGAAGATCGATTTCATGGTCGATGATACGAAGTACTATACCTTTAACAATGAAGGAGGCTGGGAAAAATGGCCGTTCGATAAGCGGTTTCATTTTATATTAAACCTGGCAGTAGGCGGAAGCTGGGGCGGAGCGCAGGGAGTGGATCCCTCTATTTTCCCCAAACGCATGGAAATTGATTATGTGAGGGTTTACCAGATGGCTGATCTGAAAATTACAGGACCGGCTTTTCTTGAACCCGGACAAACAGCAAAGTACCAGGCCACCCGTTTCACCGATGCGGTTTATGAATGGCATATACCTTCCGACGCTCAGATAACTGCAGGGGCTGGAACTTCCGAAATAACGGTAAAGTGGGGAACGCTTGAAGGGGATATATCTTTATATGTGAACATTGGTGCAAACAACATCACTGCGGCAAATTTCGTTAAAACGGTTGCGGTACCTGCTGAGGGTACCTTTTGGTTTGGCAATCTCACTGATGGAAACACTTCAGATCTGGCGGCAAACACTTCAGATGGAAGTACATACGAATTCTCAGAGTCGAATGAAAGTCTTAAGGTGGTATACAATACGGTAAATCCCGGCAGCTGGCCAAAATTTGAGCTAACTCTGCCGAGGCCGGTCAACCTGAAGAATCATCCCTATTGCGTGATCAATCTGAAGACTTACAACAAGAGTAATTCCGTATCGCTCCGGTTTGATTTTGCCGATATTAACGGGGTTGAAACCAATACAACGCCGGTTTTCAGGCCCACGATCATTGCAGATGGCCGGTTCCACACCTATCAGAATAATTATACCGGAAGATGGTTATCGTCATCGCCAGCGGTTGGCCAAACGGTTGATTCCACCAGGATCATCAAACTCACAACCTACGTAAACGCAGGGGTATTCGGCGTGCCCAATAAAACCGACAGCCTTTGGATCGAAAGCATCCGGTTCTTAACCAGTCCGCTCACATCCGTTGAACAACCCGAGCTTCCCGATCAAGGAATCCACCTCTTTCCCAATCCCGTAACCGACCGGTTATCAGTAATTTCCACTGATATCATTGAGGAAATTGAGGTATTTGATGTTCATGGGAAGCAGGTAATCAGGATGTCGGTCGTTAATAGTCTCTCCACAGATATAATGACCGGCGACCTGCCGGCAGGTGTGTATTTAATGCGGTGCAGAACGATAGAGAACCGAATTTCAACGGCCAGGTTTGTCAAAAGATAAGGCTCAGGGCGCAAGGCTCAAGTAAGGCTCAAGGCACAAGTAAACTATCCACGGATGACGCTGATTACACAGATAGCAACAGCGAAAATCAGTTGCCACTAAAGCTTCATTTACCAGGGGCACCCTGGTGGATAAAGTTGTTGTGGCAAATAAGGGGCACCCTGGTAGAGGAGGCGGTTGTGACATTGCTTTGCGGAAATGATGTCAGTAGATATTTTAGTAGAGCTGTCAATAATTTAAAACTTTGCTTATCGTTATTCTCACAAGCACAATCTTTAAACCTTGCAACTCATGAAAAACTTCGTTCTAGCTGCAATGACCTTGTTTTTCGTAATGGCTTGCAACCGCCCGAAACCAACGGATAGAATCTTCATCGATTTTTCCGATCGCATTGATAGGTCGGAAGATCTGAGTCCGGAAATCGAAAAGGTAGAGTTTTTTCAGATCGGGATGACGACACCAA
>JBBAAF010000031.1:0-33957 GCA_041658425.1 Bacteroidales bacterium
AGAGCTGCCTTAAATTCAGCCAAAGTGTGTACTCCTTTATCCGGTAATGCAAAAATGGCAATCACTGTCAGTAATACAGCACCTCCGATCAGGATAACTGTTTGAATAGTTTCGGTAACCACCACGGCTTTCAATCCACCCAACACAGTATAGATGGTTGTGACAATTGAAATAATGATAATGGAGGTAACTACGTCGATTCCAAAAAATGTTTCAAACACTATGGCGCCGGCATACAGGCTCATACCGATATGCACAAACAGGGCACCGATAATTCCGATAAAAGCCAGAACTGTGCGGGAACCTGGTCCATATCGTTTTTCGAGAAATTCAGGCAGTGTTGAAATCCGGCTTTTAAAATAGAACGGGGCAAAAACCAGTCCGAGTAATATCAAGGTAATAGCTGCCAGCCACTCGAAGTTCCCCCAGACCAAGCCTTCATTATACCCCGATGCAGCCAGTCCCACGAGGTGAATGGTGGAAATATTCGAAGCAAAAAGTGCCGCTCCGATCACCGGCCATTTCAGTCCGCGACTGGCGAGAAAATAACCGTCACTGGTCATTTTCTTCATCTTCACAGATAATACTCCGACTACCAGAATACCGATCAGGTATACTAATATTATTATGGAGTCTATTAAACTGATGGTTCCAATCATAATTCTCCTATTTGATTCCTAAAAGGCAGGAAACAAGAAACAGGTAGAAACCTCCACCTGTTTCCAGTTTCAAACCAATAAAAATACTAAACCTAACGATTAATGAATTCCTGTTCTTGTGTCCCACCACATCTGTGTTCCGTAAAAGATATCATTCTCAACAACATCCGTCGGGAATTTTGTGTTAAGAGATTTTTCCTCATCTGCATAAGCCAACCTGAACGGTGGGCGATTATGCTTCAGGGCATAGTTCTCCGAAGCCTGGTCCATAAGCGGGACATCAGTTCTTCTGCTCTCCGACCAAGCCTCAACGCTTTGCTTGAAGAGGGCGATCCATTTCTGAAAAGCAATCTTATGAAGATTTGTCGTGGTACCACCACCCCATGCAACTTCAGGTTGAGTCAGGAAAGCAGCAATGGCATCTGCGCCGATCTTATTTTCCTCCAGTGACCTGGTAATTCCGGTTTCATAAGAAGTACGGGCATTCCCGGCAGCAAAGTTTCTTTGTATTGCTTCAGCTATGATAAAATGCACTTCAGCGCAATTCATGAAAGGCGAAAAACCTTTTGGATCGTTACCGAAGCGATCGCCGATATGGGATACATTGTTACCGTTGTTCAAGGTATCACGGGTCTGGCCGTAATAAAACCTATACCCGTTGTAATTGCCATACTTATTTTTATCAACGTAGACCGGCAATCTGGGGTCATTATTGTCTTTCAAGGCGTTAACCAGAACACTGTTCGTTCTGTACTGATCCTTTTTGTTGCCGTCAGGTGCACCCATCCTTTCAAACCATATCTCCTGATCCGGAGCAATACCGGGATACCAGAAATAGGCATTATCGGAATTCTCCGTCATTATGGGATAAGTTGCAGGATCGTTTAATATTTCAGAGATGACACCTTTGGCAGTCGTTTCATCAACCAAAGACATACGCATGGCCACCCTTAATCGGGTTGAATTACAGAATTTTTTCCACTTTTCAATATTTCCCTTATAAATCCAGTCTCCAATACCCATGGAACCGGTGCCCTTGTTGAGCGAGTCTGCAGCTTCTTTCAACTCTTTAAGAATAGCTGTATATACCTCTTGTTGTGTATCATATTTCGGATAAATGATACCTTCTTCCATACGGAATGCTTCGGAATAGGGTATTTTCCCCCACATATCAGTAGTTTGTTGCGCACTATACGCTTTCATGGTAAGAGCAGCAGCATAGAGACTAGTGTTATGCTCTTCCTTTGCAAGCCTCATCGCATCAACAAAGTAGGTTAAACTTCGATACATTCCCCTCCACATGCTGTTATTTATGTCAACCCTGTATTCATAATCACCGAAACCGATAGCAGCAGTTTGCCCGGCATAAGAACCTGCATAATAGACGTCGAGCCTTTCCCCGAACAATGTGTACATTACGCTAGTGGTTGCATTGAGAAAAACATTTGTAGCCGGAACCACTGTCGGAGAATTGGGATTCACATTCATCTCGTCGAAATTCTTAGTGCAAGAATTCGAGATCATCAATACTGCAGCCAGTATTAGAAACTTTATTTTACTAATCGTTTTCATAATTTTCTTCATTTTGGGAGGTTATTAGAAGCTTAATCTCAGTTTGATACCAAAGCTCCTGGTTGTTGGTATCTGAAAATTCTCAAATCCTACTCCGGAATCACCACCACCAAGACCAACCTCCGGATCTATTCCGAGTTCGGCAGTGCTCTTATCACGGTATAAAATGGCAAGGTTTCTTCCATAGACAGAAATATTGAGTTTTTGTATCCAAGGTATTTTACTGACATTAATATCATATCCAAGGACAGCTTCTCTCAGTTTCACGTAGGTACCGTCAAGGATTGAGTACTCATGGTTATTCCACATCCATGCGCCACCATAGAAATCCTGAGCCGATACACGAATATCATTAACAGTGCCATCCTCTTTCACGCCATCCACAATCAGACCTGTCTCCCTGACGTTGTTTTGTGTCGTGATCTCATAAGTTCCAGTCGGATAGGCATGCCATGCCGTGCAACTGAAGAAATCACCGCCTTTTCGCATATCGATCAGGAAACTCAGGTATAGTCCTTTATAATTAAATGAGTTACGAATGCCGCCAACCCAATCGGGAGTAACATTCCCAAGGTTGGCACCTACGTTTGTTGTAAGAGGGATTCCATCACTGCCAACTACAATCTTTCCTGCATCATTTCGCACATAAGGCAAGCCCCAGAGAACGCCCCATGGCTGACCAGGAACTCCAACCGTGGTGGCTCCTCCAAACCCATTTGATATCCTGTATGATTCCAGGTCGCCATAGAGTTCATTGACCATACTTTTATTTTTAGCCCAGTTAACCATGATCTCCCATGATAATCCGGAAGGTTTGTCAATTGCTTTAGCGGTTAACATCAATTCAACTCCATTATTCTCGATTTCTCCTGCATTCAGGCGCATGGCACTGTAACCGGTAGTGATTGAAGTAGCCACAGATAAGATCTGGTTAACTGTAGTCTGGTCATAATAGGTCACATCAAGAGAAAGCCGGTTTTTCCATAATCTGAAATCTGCCCCAAATTCAAACGAGGAGGTGATTTGTGGTTTAAGATTGGCAGGCGGATAGGTTGAACCAATACTAAACATTGAGATTGAATTAAATGTTCCAACACCATATGTGTTTGCCAATTGGTATGCACCGGCGTCGCCCCCTACTTGTGCCCAACTACCCCTTAATTTTGCATAACTGAGAATATCAGATTCCAGTTTAAATGCTTCCGTAACATCAAATCCCAAGCTTACTGATGGATAAAAATAGGAACGGTTTTCGGCCGGAAGTGTTGAACTCCAGTCGTTTCTACCAGTAACACCCAGGAATAGGAAGTTTTTATAGGATCCGTTAGCAGCAAAGAATACGCTGTTCACTTCCTTTTTATTGGTATTCATGGAAACGGTCGGATTTCCTTTTACGTTACCGATGGTGTACAAGTCCGGAACGGTCAGATCACTTGCGGCCATGTACATGGATTGTGAATTGACGTTACGGTAGTTACCTCCTATGATACCATCGAGGCGGATATCACCAAAAGCTTTGTCAAACTTCAGCATCAGGTCAGCATTGGTTTCATTGTAGTAGAATTGAGTCTGGTTGAACTGCCCCCCTCTCTTTCTGCTGATATTACCCTGTGTGCCGGATTGGGTAAGGTCCTTTCTATATTCATTATAGAAGTCAATCCCTACCCTACCTAATACCGACAACCAATCTGTGATCTTAAAATCAACGCTTGAGTTACCGAATAATCTGTCTCTGTTAAAACCTGTCAGATTTCTCAAATTATAGTATGGATTATCTCCGTCGGGGAAAATATAATCCGCGTTCCCTTTATCCTTAAATAGCTGTTTGGTATAATTGATATCAAAATCCCTTTGAGTCCAGGCGTAATCGACACCAATTCCTGAATAACCGTTATTAGGAAGGTTGTTGCTTTGCTTCTTAAGATAGGTTAAATTAGTTACGGCGGTAAGGCGGTCGGTTGGTTTTAATGTAAGACTGCCATTCAGTGTTTGCTGAGATTGATCAGTATAATCTATTATCCCATTGGTATTCATGTTGGTAAAAGCGAGCCTTCCCATCGCTTTGTCACCATTGGATGAAATAGCCAGACTGTTTTCAGCATTGGTACCGGTCTGAAAAAAATCCTTGTAATTGTTTGGGCGGGAAATCCAGGGGCTGTTTTTGCCGGTTGACCATTGGTCCAAGAGAAGACCGGCATCCATCCTTGGACCCCAGTTGATTGGCCAGCTATCGTTTACTCCGCCGCCGCCGCCATCTACCCAGTTATAAGAATAAGTTTTGGCATAATCCTGATAACTCATATCCGGGTAATCCCGTTTCCAAATATATTCCTCGCCATTCCATCCACCGCCGTATACATTTTGGAATTTCGGCAAATAGGCAACTTTATCAAAAGACATTGAAGAAGAAAAATCAACACCCAGTTTCCGGCCGTCTTTCCCCTTTTTGGTTGTAATTAGAATGACCCCGTTGGTTGCCCGGCTTCCATACAAAGCTGCAGCGTTTGCACCCTTCAAAACAGTCAAGGATTCGATGTTGTTGGGATCAATATCTGCAGCGGTATTGCCCCAGTCAATGCCTCCACCACCATCGAGGTTGGTTGTATTATTGAAAATCGGGGTGCCGTCAATAACAAAAAGCGGTTCGTTGCCGCTAAAAGATTTATTTCCCCTGATAACAATCCTTGAGGATGCTCCAACCGTACTACCACCGCTGGTAACCTGAACCCCTGCAATCTTACCAGACAGGGTATTAATAATATTGTTATCCTTAGCCTCAGTAAGCTCGGCTGAATTGATATCCTGAACGGCATATCCAAGTGTTTTCTTTTCCCTGGAAATACCAAGAGCAGTAACAACTACCTCATCGATGTTCATGACATCAATTTCCAAACTGACATCATAGTTATTGGATGATGTTATTGGAACTTCAAGTTTACGGTAGCCGATTGATGAGAACACCAGGATGCCACCCTGACTTTTGATAGACAAAACAAACCGGCCTTCACCTCCGGTAGTGGTTCCGGTTTGTGTTCCTTTTACCATTACAGTAACTCCTGGAATTGTCTGTTTATCAGCCGCGGAGGTAACTGTTCCGGTTAGTTGACGAGTTTGGCCGAAGAGAGTTCCGGCAAAAAAACTCATCAACAATACATAAAGTAGTTTTTGCTTCATTGGTTATAATTTTACCTGTTAAACTTTTCAACTATTCAAAAAGTTAAAACTATCCCTAAGCAAATGGAAAATGAACCACTTTGTTGGCATCTTCATGTACTATCTTTGCAACTCAAGGATTATTTCATTGCCAACCTATCGCATGAGATCCGGACACCTCTTAATGCCATTATAGGATTCTCAGAGCTCTTGAAAGAAGAAGTTGAACTTGTTATTCCTGGGGCTTCCGTGGAATACTTCCCGATTATTCACCATGCCACTTCATCGTTATTAATATCGACATACCACTGTAAGGCTCAGTTTTTTGATTCCTTTCATGTGTAAGCCACTATAAAGAGTATCGAACGAAAGGTACGACCGCGGAGTCAGTGGTAAGGAGGGTAGTTTATGGAAGTTGTCAAATAATCGTACCCCAAACAACTCGACCGGTAAATATGAGCCAAATTCGGGACCATCCTCCCCCCGAAATCGGTGTACGAAAATCCGGAGGATTGTTTCCGAATTTGGGGAACCCATCAGTCAGAGCAAAGCTATGCCTCAGTCAACAGCAGTTAAGGTTGTTGGTCGAAAGGATACGATTTATCAACAATAATGGGCAGAACACCATGATTCAGAATAGAGCCGCATTAGACAGCAAGCAGAAAGGATTTACACCCATTTTACAACCAAAGGAATCGATCAGATCAAGAACTCATTGGATCATCTGGTGATAGGCTTCCGTAGTAATTGATTTTAAAGCAAAAAAAAGTAATTTTAGCTTTTAGACAATAATCCGATTTACAAAATGATAGCCAAAACAACTATATTCCAGTTATGCGCAAGCTAAGATTCGTTTTGTGGTACCAGCAATCAAAAGTCACCGCTGGGCCCTCTTATTTGCAAACTAAACAATTATGGTTAAAATTACACATGGTGGACAAGGGCCGATACATACTAAAGATAGATGGATTTGAAGTGCCAGGGGAGTTTTATATCAGCTCCGATGAGCCAAATATCCTTACTTACATTTCTCATGAATGCAGGTAGTCCGACAGAGGAAAATCACCACGCGCGCTCATGCTTCGTTCGGAGGCTTGTGCAGCGTTCCGGCGGCCCCGCTGTCGCATCCTCAATATTTTCTAGAAAACTCCCAAAGAGGATTGTGCAGTTTTGGGACAATTTGGATCGACTGCCTGGCGATGTGGGCGAGTGCATAGAAACATGGAGGAAGATAGAGGAGCAGGGTATTGAGAGACTCCTTTTCGATAAGCGACAGGCAAGAGATTTTATTCATCGAAGACTAGGTCTAAGGTACATACGGGCCTTCGACAAGTGCGATCATCCAGCAATGCAGTCAGATTACTTTCGACTCTGCTATATCCTTGTGGAGGGCGGCTGCTACATAGACGCTGATGATGTGTACAATGGGTCCCAAATCCAACACCTCTTCAGCGATGGTCGGTTAAAAATTCAACCTCTATGCTATGACACAGAGACGAATATGATGGTGCCACCACCACTTTTCACCAAATCAGGAGCAAACGCTGCTAGCTGGATCTTTTACTTTAACAACAATCCGCTAATTGCTAGCAGCGGGCACCCCGTGATAGAGCGCGCACTCTCTCAAGCCACCTTATCCCTTGAAAGAGACGTAACGAACGGCTTGCCAGAAATACAATCGACAACTGGCCCCGGGAATCTTACCAAATCGATATTTGATGCTGTAACTGAGAACGCCGAGATCGAACAGGCGCTGCTCGTGCTATGTAATTGGGAAGATGTTGCCAGAAGTAGATGGGAGCTCAGCTATAGGAACGACTCCAGGAACTGGAGGATTTCGAACTGCCGGGGCCATCGAGAATGATTAACCAAGAACATATAGTGGGGAATTTATGAACCTAGCCTCTACTTGGTCCGCACCTTCGAAGTACTTGTTTCGCATCGCGATGAAATGTCGGAGGTTGCTGCCAAAGAAAAGATCTCAAGCATTCGGGGCCTTGAATACTAAGGAGCAACCTAGGATAGAGCATATTTATGTCATCAATCTGAACCGCCAACCAGCTCGTTGGACCGAGATGGAACAAGAGCTAAGACACGTGTTGGATTGGTCTGGAGTTGAACTTTGGAATCTTACTGAGCGGTATGCCGCCGTCGATGCTACTCAATTCTTACAAGAACCACTAAAAGATGCCGATATCGATCCAATTTATACACTTGGAGATCAGCTCTTCGTCGAGCCCCAACCGTTGGCTCTACCCACACGGATAGGACTCAATTCTCCGATCCAAATGAGTCGACCTGAGATTGCAGTTGCTCGCTCACACATCGACATCTGGCGACAGGTGGCGGCGAGTAATTATGAGTACGTACTCGTTCTTGAGGACGATGTGTGGTTTCGATCCGGGTTTGCCCAAAATCTGGACCAAGCGTGGGTCGAAATCAAGACCGAAGGCAACAGGAAAAGCAATTTCGACATTCTCTATTTGTCCTACCAAGAGGTGAAGCATGGCACACCGAAGACTTTCCTTTCAAGTAATGTGTTCCGCCCAGTACGTGGGCTCTGGTATCTTTCTGGGTACGTTGTTTCACGCGGAGGTGCTGAGAAGCTCCTTCGACTCCTTCCTTGTCGAGGACCAATAGATCTATGGATCAATCACCAGTTCGAATTTCTAGATGTACGCGCGATAAGACGGTCTATCATCAGCCAGCGACGCGATGTTAGCTCCACGAACTCATATTCAATACTTCCTGCGCTTACGAAAATTGGTGCTATCACCAGTGAAAGTGCATCCTTGTTTCACGTTCGTCCAAGTGAACGGCCTGTGTTTGCATTTGGTCCTGGAGGTTCTGGCCTTTCATCACTTGCAATGGCCCTATCCATGCTCGGATACAGATGCTGCAGTGATCTCCAAACTCTCCCAGGTCCTGAACTTGAGATGCTCCTTGCAGGAAGAGGTGACCGAGTTTTTGACGCATATGTGAACATCAGATCTTTGGCAGGGGAAGCCCTGGCTCTCAGAAAGCGTTATCCTCAGTCTAAATTCATTATCACTACCAGTAAAACTGGAATTACAGATGACAACGATTTAAGAATTATAGATGATCTCAATGGAGCTGATATCGCCGTTCTTCATTTAGAGGCATTCAATAAATGGCAGGTTGTTTGCGAGCATCTCAGATGCGCACCACCCGCTTGTTCCTTCCCTGAGTTAGCTGACCTTGGACAAAGACAGCTCCTCTGCGGAACCATTGAAACGGATGCAGCTATATGCTGTGAGACTCCAAAACGTGATAAGTCGCCATGGGTTGTTGAGCCACGTCAGTGGTGGCAAGGCATTCATTCTGTCCCGATAGAAGGGGGATCAGCGATCGCAGCAACTCCCGATAGAGTCAGCGATTGTTTAAAATTACTCGACACAAGACATTGGTTTCCGCGAGACGATACCTTCACGGACAACTTGGCGTTGTTTCGTCCCTCAAATATTGAGTTCCGTTCTGGGCTCGGGGCTGCGCTCAATATCAGAAGGGAATCCCTAGGTGTTCGAGAATATAGTGCTGCATCGTTAACCAGTCGCAACCGATACTTATTTGGAAGATTTGAGGCAATCATTAAGGCGTCGAACGTACCCGGTGTGGTTACAGGATTTTTTCTCCATCGCGATTCACCGAGGCAGGAAATTGATATCGAAATTGCTGGGAATCGAACAGATCGTCTTTTGGTCAATGTCTTTTACAATCCTGGTGGCGAGGGCGCGAAGTTTGACTATGGATATAGAGGTGCAGCAAGCTATCTCGACATTGGTTTTGACGCATCAGAATCTTACCATCGGTTCGCAATAGAATGGGAGCCGTGCGAGATTCGTTGGTTTGTTGACAATCGTCTAGTTCACAGGCGCGTTGAATGGGAACCCACGCCGATTCCCCACCTTCCAATGGCTCTCCATGTAAACGTTTGGCCATCTCGCTCCAAAGAACTTGCTGGTCGGCTGACTAACCAACGACTCCCAACAACCACTTATATAAGGTCGATTGCGCTGGAAGCGAATCGACACCGGAGGCCGCTGTCTTTATGAATATTCTCTCCTATAATCCCGGCCATGACGGTGCGATCGCCTACTTGAAGGATGCTCATTTGGTTTATTCTATTGAGGCGGAGAAGAACTCGAACTACCGATACTCCCCTATATCCAGTCATGATGTTTTCAACGTTCTTAGCGAACTTGAAGAAATGCCCGACGTTATTTGTACGGGCGGTTGGTGGCCACGCGAAGAGCAATTACTCGGGTCGCATGCTCATGTCGGGTACCGTGGCGTGATGAAGAGCGACGTTATCGTAGACAAACGGCGTCTATTAGGAAGGTCAGTCCACTATTTCTCTTCTTCTCACGAGCGGTCGCACTTACTTTGCGCGTTCGGCATGTCAAGTCTTCCAAAAGGCACTCCATGCTATGCGTTGGTATGGGAGGGCGAGATCGGTGCTTTCTACGAGATTGATTCTGAGTTGAACATAATGCTGCTTGCTGATGTCCTGAATGAGCCTGGGAATCGCTATGCCTCGATCTACGGCTTGGCCGACCCAACCTTTCCGAAGAATGCTCCGTTTTCTCGCTTCTCAGACGCAGGGAAGCTAATGGCCTTGGCTTCATTTTCAAATCGCAGCGCGCCTTCAGTAGAAGAGAAAAAGTTGATCGACTTTCTATTGGGCTCGCCACATATTCAACTGAGCTTGTACGAAGATCTTGAGCATTCGCGATACTACAACGTGGGGGTGGATGATCCAGAGTTTCGCAACTTCGCAGGTATTTTTAGCGACAAGATCTTTGATATCTTTTATCAATTCGCGAAAGCGAATATGAAGAAAAGAATGCCGCTAATCATCGTAGGTGGATGTGGTCTGAATTGCGATTGGAACACCAAGTGGAAGGAATCAGGCCTTTTTCCCGAGGTCTTCGTGCCGCCTGTAGCTAACGATTCAGGTTCTGCGATCGGGACGGCGATCGATGCCCAGTTCCACTATACTGGGAACCCAAAAATCGATTGGAACGTCTATTCAGGCCTTGGCTTCGATACGACCGGGTCTTTCGATATGGCGCGGTATGATCTCTACGAGGCTGATGATGAAATGATCGCCGACTTGTTGGCCAATGATCTCATACTGGGATGGGTGAGCGGCAAATATGAAATCGGTCCGCGAGCTTTGGGAAACCGTTCAATTCTTGCCGCACCATTCCGAGAAAGCACCAGAACACGGTTGAATGAGATCAAGCAGCGCGAGCAATTCCGTCCGATTGCTCCTGTTTGCTTGGAAGAAGATGCTGCACGGTGGTTTGGTTGCGACCACATGAGTCCGCATATGCTTTATACTTATAGTGCAAGAACGGATGCGCTGGCGGCTGTTACTCACGTGAATAAGACTGCCCGCATTCAGACGGTGTCATCTGTGAGCAACCGCAAATTATACGAGCTGCTTCTCGCATTCAAGGCACGCACCGGATACGGCGTCTTGTGTAATACCTCTCTGAATTTTAATGAAAGAGGATTTATAAACAAGATAGATGATCTTTCATCATATGTCATAAAGCATAATTTGGATGGCTTTGTGGTTGAAGGGCGAAGCTATATTTTGAAGTCGTCGAGAGAGGAGTATTTTCATTCTGGTCCATTAATAGTTCCGACCCGGACAAATGCCTTGATCGTTGCCAATTCCTTTCCGGCACTTTTTTGAGTAGGAGAGATGACATATTCACCCACTCCTGCAGGCACAATAAATGTTTCAGCATAATGGACAAAAAACGGGCTGAAGGATCCTGAAGGAGAAGTGACAATTGCCTCCGTTCCTTCAATCAGATTCAGAACATTCACGGTCCCTTTTGTATCGTGCAACACCGGTTTGGTAAACCAGTGCCGGCGGGTTTCAATAAACTCTTCCTCATGTAAACCGGTCCGTTCTTCCTTCCAGCCATCCCCTTCATCGATAAGTGTAAACCGGTTGATCAACTCACGCTTTGCAAAACCGGTATCCCTTTTTTTGTTGATGACCTTTTTGGCATGCCCGATATTTATGGGTCTCGGTTTTCCATCGAGGCCCGTCCTTCCCCAATCCCACATTTTAAAAGTAAAAATAAAGGGTGTTGCGCTGATTTCCAGCACCATGGAATTCTTGCCGGAACAATGAACCGTTCCGGCCGGGATTAAAAAATGATCATGCTTTTTGGCTGGCCATCGGTTGACAAACCGTTCAACATCAAAAGGTTTTCCATTTAAGTTCGCGCGCTCCAGCTCAGAAACCATTAGATCCATATCAACCTGTTCTTTCAAACCCAGATATACACAGGAATCATCCTTAGCATCAAGCAAATAATAACTCTCATCCTGGGTATACTGCATGCCAAAGTTATCCCGGATATAGGTAGGATCAGGATGGACCTGAAAGCTCAAATTGCCACCTTCCATGGTGTCCAGAAAATCAAACCGGATCGGAAATTCAGCACCAAATTGTTTGAACACCCGTTTGCCAAGCAGTCGTTCCGGTTCCGACAAGACGAGATTGATAGCCGGGGTTTCAAAAGTCACTCCGTCTGATTCAAATAACAAGCTGTTTTCCTCAGGTACACAATCGAAACACCAGGCATAGTTTTCTTCCTCCGGATCCAGATGGCATACATTTTTCATCCACTGTCCTCCCCAGGGACCCGGGTCAAAATAGGGCATCACCCTGAAAGGCTGCTGAACAATTTCTCTAAAACCGAGTAACAGATCTTTACCCGAAAGCATGCGTGGTGAATTCTCCTGATTAGTATCGATCACGTAGTCAATTCTTTCCAGCAAACCACACTTAAGATTATCACAAACCCGCCAATCAACAAAATACCCTCGTTTATACTGGTAACTAAAATCCAATCGGAAGTCAATAACGCCTAGTCCATTTACCTTACCCTGCTTCATCCTTTTTTGAATCTCCCACCGGGCCATATCCAGGTACACCAGAAGATCGGGATCAGGAAAAACCCTGGAAGCTCCCGTACCAAACAAAACCAAGGTTCCCGAAGGTATTTCACTAATTTCTTCCCGGATTCTTTTTACCTTAATTTCATCGATAAAATCGTTGATAGTTAGCTTCGTCATGAATCCGAACAACTGATCATCAGTGACATCCGCCCGGGTAAGATCCAGAATCGTCTCTTCACTCTTCATCCAATCGTTAGCCACCCATTGAAAGGTGGGTCGCAAATAGGATATTCCCCTCTGAATATCTTGAGAAAGGACACCCGTATAGCTTTCGAAAATAATGATTTTCTTCGGTTTTCCAGATAAGATCGGGTCAAACAGTATCCTTTCCATGCAGGATTCCCAGCCAGACCAGATCGAACAGTTTGTCAATCTGATTTTTGGATACTTATCGTAATTAGATATCATGTGGTGGTTTGTCAATCAACGATCCAGATTACCGGGAATCAGCCAAAACCGCCAAACAGGTAGCGACGTTCTGTCCATCAGATACTTTAATGATCAGTATACCATTTGATGCTCCGGTCGAAGGCATTGTAAAAATGGCGGTATTGCCTTGAACAGGGATTTCCTTACTTATTACCAGGCGACCATCCATGGAATAGATCCGGATTTGAATATCCTGATCAATAATCTTGTTGAATCTCACAGTTATTGGGTCTCCCGGACTGAAGACAGTCGGAAAAATTTCGGACTTATCTAGGTTTGATGACGGTATCTTGGTATAATCAACTGTTGTCAGAGTAGATTGAACTTTTGCAACCCTCAAAATTGCTGATGCTGCAGCAGCCTGGCCCATCATCAGATAACTCGAAGGCGTATCATCCCTGCGGTCCAGATTCCATTTCCCGAAATTGTCGTCATAATCACCCGGATAATATCCCCGTGTATCTTTCCCATATTCAATCATAAAGTCCACAATATCCCGGGCTATATTAAAATACGGTTTCTCCGCAGTGACTTCGTAAAAGTCAATGAGCGCATCAATCATGTCATCACCCCCCCAGAATGAATTCTCATTAAATCCCTGATTCTCGGAGTACCAATAATTAATGCAACTATTGATCATGACCCTTGCATCTGTCAGATACTGGCTTTCCCCGGTAGTCTGGTAAAGTTTTAGCGCAAGCTGAACAACGTGAGTTGTTTGATAAGCCCGGAATCCCTGCCCATTGACCGGCTTACCGTCCAGGATTCCGGAATAGGACCATTGTCCATTTTGGTAAAATGTATATTGATGAAACAGATGATAATAGGAATCCCGCAATTTAACCAATGGATTCATCAGTTGGGTGTAATAGAATTTTGCATCGTCAAGATAAGAGGCTGCGCCAGTCAATTCATGCAATAACGCGGCTCCAAGACCTGTCTGGTTCACAGCCATGGAATAAAACATACCCTGGCCGAGTTGGGTTTCATGTTGCGGTAACCCCCAATTGGCATCGCGATCTGTATGATTAAAAAGATAGGCTATTTTTGTCTGACCCAGAATCTTATTGTCATTCAGATCTTTATAAATCTCCGCAAATTGAATAATCAACAAACCGTTATCATCATAATATCGCCGGGCTTCACCGGGGAATGGAGCATAACCAACCTTATTATAGGCAGTGGATTTGTAACGGTCAATGGAGTTGGTGTAGCTCTTCAGGACATTTCCGTATTTAACCGGATTGAGGCGATTGGCATTTTTAAAAGCACGCAACAGATGGCTTGCCGGCCAGAGGTAGCTGGTTCCCTGGATAAAGGTTCCGTTAGCCTGAATGCTTTCGGCATAAAGCCCTGATTGACCGTTGTAGAATTCCAGCCGGATCTTGTCAAGCAACACCTCACCCTGATATTGGTAAAAATTATCATAACTGGTGATATAAACGTTTCTGACAGCAGCTAATCCGCCCACAGCGGTGGCTTCTACGGTCAGGGTATCGAGGCCATAGGTCCCCGATGTAAGCTTGTATTTTACCCAAACCTGGCGCGAATCGGCACCAATCAGCTCAACACTGCCATGTGATGGCGCCTTTTTGATCTTCCAGTCGCTAACCGAAACATTTGTTACTGAAAAAAGAACTGAATCTTTGCCTGGTATAAAAACGTACAATTTTGTTTTACCATTGATAACCGGGTTTACAGAACCCGTTTCCAATTGGAACCCCGCTAAACCAAAAGACTCTGTTTTCAGCAGAAGAAACAATACAACAAGCAGATATATAATTTGTTTCATACTATTCAATTATTTCCGTTTCACTTCTATGGTTACGACTTCTTTTGGTAAGAGATTTAGCTTATAGCCCCTAAGTTTCCGGACTATGTTTTCAGATTCTTTTTGCCATAATTGGAATGAATCTACTGGTTCCAAACTTACGGTAGTTTTCTGATCTGCCGGATTAAACAAGCGAATTATAAAACCATTGCTAATGGGATCCTTCCTGAATGATGTCGTTACCGCCTCTGCCAACTCGAAGCGTTTCCAGGGAGAAGTGATTTCTGTTTTAGTGTTCAGCATCGAAATCAGCGGTTGGAAAATCGAATTGCCCCATTTAACACTTTCAGGTAAATTAAAGGCACCGTGAGTCCGGATAACATATCTAAACTCCATCGGACCGGATTGCGTGGCCGGAAAATTGGTATGCCAGCCGTTATCAATGACCACGGATTCATAAATCGTACGATTACCGGCTATTTCTTTGTTTATCTGAAGGATAGGTGCATCGACCGGAAGCAGGGTGGCTCCTTCCGTTTCATTGGATAGATCAACAAAATGCTGGACAGTATAATAGCTCCTGTTCGACCCAGGCAGGAGATCCTTGGCAGGGTCCACAACACCCCATGGTATTTCATAAAGTGTCCTGCCTTTGGGGATATTGAAACCGAAGTTAAACGAGACTTTTTCCTTGTCCATTACGGGCAACTTAACAAAGCGGTTGATGATCTCCACCTGGTCCAGGCCATTCATCAGGCCAACTTCAATAATAAAATTCTGAAACCCCGGAACCTCCATTCCCACAAGGAAAGAGGCCAAAACTTCTCCATTCAGACCCGGCTCAATGCTGGTTATTTTTCCAAATAAAGTATCCGAAGCGGCTCCCAGGCCTTTGACGTATCTACAGTAACCATCACTCAGGTTGAAAACTTCTTTGGCCGTGCGCTTGTCACGTATAATTAGTTTGCGGGCACTACCCTTTTCAATCGTATAGAATTGATTGGAAATTCGTTGCAGGGTAACTTCAAGTTCCGTCGCAACCTGGTGCTCTTTGGGTTGAATGCGATAAGTCAGGCTTGAGAAAGGAGGAACCGGCCCCGACATAACTAAAAACTTACCAGGCTCCAGTTTCTGAACAGGGATGGTTTGGCCTTTTGAATCACTGATGGTTATCGCATCGAAGTCCACACCATTGAGTACAATAGGACCTGACCTTTCCCAGGATTGCGTATTAACAATCTGAAAATCAATGAATCCGGAAGTATTCCGGCCAATTGTCTCCCGGTAGGTACCCAACAGACTATCGAGAGAGGTTTTGGCCTTAAGTGCATAATCGGCTTTAACCTTCCACTGCCCATAAACAAAAGGATCTGAAAAATCTGTGGCACTTTTATAGGAGCCCCACGTGTGCTCGGTAAATAGGATAATCTGCTGCCATAGGTGGGAGAAAAAACCAGGATCATAGTCCTTTCTTCCGGTGAGGGCAGATAAAGTTTCCAATTGAATGATATCTTCTGTATTGTGGCGGTTGGCGCGCGTTTCCATTGAACCGGAAGCTACACCGTTGGTCCAGTATTCGGTGTAATCTCCGGTCCTGACTGGAATCCGAGCCTTGTTTTTGCTGATGAATTCGTGATAAAAATCGGTGGGTGTACTGATCCGCACTTTCGGATTGAGGTACTTCTCATTCCATCTTTTGACTACATCCGGCAAATCAGGATCCAGGGCAGCATTATCGGTCATCGTCCAGGCTAATGGTAATTGGGAGTAGGTATACCCCTTTTTTTTAAGTCTGTCTAGAAATCCGAAAATAAAAGGATCCAGAAAGTATTGATCGGGATTCTCCTTGTAAACCGGGTCGGTGTTTCCCTGAAGGTAATTCGGGATATATCTGCCTTTCAAATGATAGCCTAAGTTGTAATAGTAGGTTTGAAAATGAAGAGCTGCTGAGGTTCCTGAGGGGCTAACCCAGAAGAATGGTTTATTTTCCAGGTAATTATCGTCCATATAATTTGGGAGGTCGAGAAAGAATTCCACCCCCGATTGCTTCATGGCCTCCACGATTCCCCAGGAAGCCCCGGGAACATCCACCTGTTGAGTAGCAGCCAGGCGGATTCCCAGGGACCTCTCCAGGGTATCACCATATTCAAACAATCTTAATAGTTGTTCTCCGTTGCACAGGCTGGTATTGATACTGGCGTATGCGGCATCGAGGTTTATCCATCCCTTGCGAACTGCTTCAGCAAATTCAGCCCGCTCCTGGTTATTAGCTTGTTTTAAATATATTTCAACCGGCCATAGTACTTCCATATTCCACCGAAACCGGGATTCTTCCGGGTAATTTTCGGTTCTTTTAGCAAGTTGTATGGCATTTTTAATGTTCTTATTATAGATCAGGCTCACCTTATCCGGATAATCAGTATATCCGATGTCAACATGGGACTGGGCGATCAGATGAATGGTCCACTCTTTCGGTGGTTCAACTAAAACGCGCTTCCGGAAAGATCCACGACGATTGGTAATCATCAGATCTATAGGCTTTTCGTAGCCCTGGTAGGGTAAACGGATCGGAATCATTTTTACTGCGCTGCGATCCAGGTTAACAACAACCTCAAGATTGTTACCCTTGCTGATGAAGTGAAGGGTATCGGTGCCAAATCCAATCCCCTGGTTGAATTCTAATGAAAATTCCCGGGTTAGAGGTAAACCTTGATAGAGCTTATCCGTCCCGGTTATGGTAATGCTTTCGGTTAATCCCAAATGGTCGGAGGTTATAAATAACACCTCGCTCAAACCGAAAATATCAGCACCATAGTTACCCTCATTGATGGCTGCTGTAATAACAAAGTAGCGGGCAGAAATGCCAGAAAGATTTACCGACAGGCTGACAGGTTCCCCATTCTTGCCGGAAGCCATCGGTACAATCCAGGATCCGGAATCATGAGATCTCAGTGCCTGCCAGGTAATCCCATCCGTGGAGTACTCCAATATTACGTTTTTCAGACCCCTTGCGGTATAATCAGGTTGATTATGGTTCCAGATCAGGAGTTCCTTAAGGGGATAAACCCGTTCGAACTCAAAAAGTACCCATGCCGGTCCTGCTTGGGTTGCAGGATTGGCTCGGCTGGTTTTGGGATTGAAGCCGGTATGCCACATGGTATAGGCCGACATCTCATTATCATGCATCAGTCCCTGTATCCCGCTTCGATTAATCAGATTCTGTGGTGAAGCTGAAGTTGAATAAGACGATGAGGCCTTAACTTTAATCTGGTTTTCACTGAGGGTGCGATAAACAGTCAGTTGCGCATGGATTGGGACAGGTGCGATTAGTAACAGGAAGATAAGCAGTTTCGAGGCTCTCATAAAAAAAAATAAAAGGAGGTTTGCCGGAACCGGCAAACCTCCTGAAAATCAAACTGATTAATTAACAATGATCTTATTAAAACATACCTGGTTGTTTGCCACAACCTTAACAACATACAGACCCCTTTCAAAGCGTGATACATCAATGGGGCTGATCTTACCCGGTTCGATGAAACCGTTAAAAACCTGCCGGCCGGATAAATCCATAATCGTTACAAAAGCCTTGACATTGTTCTGGTTATCCACCATTAACAGGTTGGAAACGGGATTCGGATACATTCGAATATTTTCAGCCATTGGAATTTCCCCGATACCTAAAGCTTTAAGGGAAAGCCACTGTACTCCTGACTTGATCGAAGCCGGGAAATTGCCAGTTAGATCTGACAGGGTAGTACCAGTTCCTTCGTTCATTTTCCAGTTTGCCACCAAACCAGGTTCGGTGCCAACCAGGAATTTATTCATATTACCCGAAATCTCAGCCTCGGTCCGTACCACACTCCACAACCGGATATCTAGCAGATTGCCTGTCAATCTTCTGCCACGCCAGGTAGCTCCCTCACCCAAAATCAGATTCTGATCTGAGGGTAGCATAGGTCCGGCTACATCCTGATCGAGCATAAATTGTCCGTTGACGTAAACTTTCATTGTGGTTCCATCGAAAGTTGCGGCAAAGTGGTTCCAGCTCAGAGAGTCCATTGTGCCATAACCTGAGGAAATGACACCCCAGTTATTTGCGCCAAGACCAAGGACGAATTCCACACCTGTGTCTTTGACCAGACGAATAGCATATCCCATCGGCCCGGTAGCCTCAGTCCAGTTTTCTGTAGCCAGTACATAATTCCCGCCGCCTACCCATTTGTCGACATAAAACCACCCTTCCAGGGTCATGTTGGCCGGATAGAGATTGGCATTGTATCCGCAGTCAATCAAGCTATTCTCATCATCTGCATTAAATTTCATAGCCCAATCGGCATATGTGGGAAAATCCTGGCTGGTCCGGTTGTACCAGGTAACCCCGGTTTTAATGGATGCCGGATATGAACCCGTTGCATCTTGCAGGGTAGTACCTGTACCTTCGTCCATTTTCCAGTTTGCGACCAGGTTTGTTTCGGTCCCGGCTAACTGAGTCCTCATTCCGTTACGGATTTGCTCATCGGTTCTGACCGTGCTCCAAAGACGAATATCGTACATTTTGCCATCGAGGCGGCGGCCTTTCCAGGTGGCACCTTCACCCAGGATGAGGTTCTGATCGGAAGTAAGCATGGGGCCCGCAACATCCTGGTCCAGCATAAACTCTCCATTGACATAAACCTTCATGGTTACCCCGTCAAATGTTGCAGCAAAATGGGTCCATTTAAGTGAATCCAGCGTTCCATAACCAGATGATATAACACCCCAGTTATTTGCACCCAGGCCAAGGACAAATTCCACGCCTGTGTCTTTGACCAGACGAATAGCATATCCCATCGGCCCCGTAGCCTCGGTCCAGTTTTCCGTAGCCAGAACGTAGTTTCCGCCACCAACCCAGGTGTCGATATAAAACCACCCTTCGATGGTCATCTGTGCGGGATACAAAGCAGCATTAAAGCCGCAGTCGACGAGACTGTTTTCATCAGCCCCGTTAAATTTCAGAGCCCATTTTTGGGCAAAAATGGTCCCACTTGTAAGCAGCAGGAACATTCCGATTAAAAGAGTAAATCTTTTTTTCATTTTAAAATGTTTAAGTGATTAGGTATGTATGTTTGCTAATAGTCTGGATTTTGTATAAGAAGCTCATTTATATCCATCTCCCTTTGTGGAATCGGAAATAGTTTATGCTTTTCCTCCACTAGTTTGCCATCGTCCGTCATAGCTTTTATAAACCGTCCGGTTCGAATCAAATCAAACCATTTTTTGCATTCGGCGACAAACTCATGACGACGTTCCAGGTACACTGCCTGGCGGAAATCATCCTGAGATAACCCTGCTAAGGCACTAAGACCAGCACGGGTCCGAACCTTATTGATGGCCTCATACCCATCAGCGGTCGGCCCTGACACCTCATTTTCTGCTTCGGCCATGATCAGCAGTACTTCTGCATAACGAATGATCGGAAAATTGTTGCTGGCTTTAGGAATATTGCCGCTCTCAAAGGCTTCCTGATCAAAGAATTTCCAGATATGAGGAGGGAACTTTATGATCTTGCCATCCTTCTGGCGCGGATACTCGGTTTTCCAGGTTACAGGAATACGTTTATCAGTCTTGTCAAAACTGTTCATCAACGACTTACTGGGCATATACAACCCAAGACCGTTACCCAAACCGATATTACGTGGCCAGTGCAGCCACATGCCGATGGATTCACGACCCACTATACTTTTATCAAACTGAGCATCAAAAACATGCTCAATGCCGTTCTTCTTCTTCGGATCAAAAGCATCCACAAAATTCTGAAACAGGTTATACCGGTTCGATTGGATTACCTCCCTTGCTTTATCCCGGGCTAATACAAAATAGGAAGCCCCCAGGTTCAGTGGTTCTCCTGCCATGGTCAGGTAAACGCTGGCCAGAAGTGACTGTGCTGCTCCTTGTGTGGCCCGTCCAGGCTCAGGTGCAATTGCTTTAAGGTGCTCCCCGGCAAAAATGAGGTCGGGTATTATAACCTCCTCATAGATTTCTCTGGCGGGTGAACGGGGTATTTTCAGGTTTTGCAGAGACTTGGTCTCCATAGTCACCTTCGGAAGGTCGCCAAACATCCTCACCGCATAGAAATAATACAGAGCCCTTAAAAAACGGGCTTCTGCCACGAAACCGGTTCTGAGAGTCGAATCAATACTCATTTGTGCCACCCGGCTGATCACAATATTGGCATCTTTGATGCCGTAATAGCAACCGTTAAAATTGGCGGTCGGGCGGTCTGCGTCCGATGGTCCGAATCGCAGGTTTTCGAGCAGGACCAAATCTGGTGTCAGCTCTCCCGGGCGAAGGTCAATATCATCGGAAATCATATCGATTGTCGGCCACAAATGGTTATTGAAAAGATCGTACGAATTGAGTTGGCTATAAGCAGCAATTGTAGCCGCATAAGCATCCGACTCGGTCCGGTAGAAATTTTCAGGTGTGATAAAGGATTCCGGAACTTCTTTCAGAAAATCCTCACAGGAATTTAACCCAAGAAGACAAGACACGGTCATCAGGATTATCGGAAGTTTTGTTTTTGTTTTCATAGCGTTGGGTTAAAAAGATAACTTGAAACCGAAATGATAGCTTTTTACGCTTGGATAGGCACCCCAGTCATAGCCAGCAGCCAGGTAGTTCTTGCCAAAGTAGTTGACCTCCGGATCATAACCCGAGTAATTCGTCAGGGTAATCAGGTTTTCACCGGTGAAAAATATCCGGCACGACTGCACTCCACGCATCATAAACAGGTTGGTCAGCTCATACGACAGGGAAATAGTTTTAAGGCGCAAGTAGGAGCCATCTTCAACGAAACGGTCCATTTCAAATGCATCCTGCATAAATGCAGAAGCCCTCTGCACTTTGGCATCCGGATTTTCGGGAGTCCAGCGATCCAGCACGGTTGTAAACTGATTGTATAACCCATTCGGGTATTGATGCGAAAGGAGGTTTCCGTTCCAGATATCATTGCCATAAGTTCCCTGTAGGAAGAGAACAAGCTCAAATCCTCGGTATGAAAAGACGTTCGTAATCCCGCCAAAAAATTTAGGTTCGGTTTTGCCGATCAATTGACGGTCATTCATATTAATCACACTATCCTGGTTGTAATCTACGTACCTGATGTCACCCGGTTTTGCATGAGGCTGAGCCGAATTGGCAATGTCGTCACCTTCCTGCCAGAGACCATCCGTTTTTAATCCATAAAACAGGCCGATGGGCATTCCAACTACCAGCCAGCCCGGGTCCAATTGATTTATGCGACTGGAGATGGGAATAGCGTCTTCATTCGCCAGATTCAGAAGCTTATTCCGGTTAAACGCGATATTAAAATCAGTAGTCCAGGTAAAAGCCCCGACAATATTTTTTGTCGATAAACTAAATTCAACGCCCTGGTTTTGAACCGAGCCAATATTCTGGAGAGCTGTTGTATATCCCGATGAAATGGGAAGATTCACATACAAAAGCAAATCCTTAGTTTTTTTAAAGTAATAATCGGCGGTAATTTGAATGCGATTTTTGAAGAAGGCTGCGTCTATCCCGACATCAAACTGGTTGGTTGTTTCCCATTTAAGGTCCGGATTGGAGATCTGGAACGGAGAATATCCGATCACATTGTTGCCTCCTATTGGGTAGGATGTTACTCCCAGTACCGCCAAAGACTGATAACAGGCAATCTCCTGATTCCCGGTGGATCCGTAGCTCATCCTGATTTTCAATAGATTGACAACCTTTGAATTGGCAAGGAATTTTTCTTGCGAAATTTTGTAGGCTGCCGCAACCGATGGAAAGAAACCATATTTATTTCCGGATCCGAATTTCGAAGATCCATCGATTCGACCGTTTAGGGACACGAGAAATTTGTTTGCAAAGGAATAGTTGATCCTGCCGAGATAGGACAACATGCTCCATTCCTGGGCATAAGACGAGGGGAATGAAGCAATCTTAGCTGCAGCACCAAGGTTGTTATAGCGCAGAATATCTTCGGAAAAACCTTCCACAGCAACCCGTGTAACTTCATTACGTGCTTTTTGAACCGTAAAGCCTGCCAAAAAATCCAAATCATGCTTCTTAGCAAGAGTTACCTTATATTTCAGTGTGTTTTCATTCAACAGTGAATAGTTGAACAGATTCCCGATACCGGCACTCCCTTTGGCGTCCATCCCAGCCAAAATATAACTAGGATAATAATAGACCTCCTTATTATAACCGGCATCAATTCCAATGGTGGAACGTAAAACCAGGTTTTTGAACAAAGTTGCCTGGAGGTAGCTGTTGGAGATGGCCCGGCTGGTATTGGAGCGACTTTCAGCCTCGTTGGCCAGAGCAACCGGATTACCGGTAAAAATGGTCCTGTCATTCATCAGGGTGTATGCACCGTCCTCATCCCTGACTGGCAGGATCGGGTTAAACATGAGCGCTGTATTCACCACTCCCCACCCGGCTGTCTCCGTATTATTGGAAACAATATTACTTAAGTTCAGGGTCGTCCCTGCAGCGAGCCAGGGCTTGAGGTTCATGTCCAGACCCAGTCGCATCGAAATCCGATCGAGGTTGGTATTCAGGATAACTCCCTGCTGTTTGTAATAATTGGTACTCATATAATAGGTTGCCCCATTCTGCCCTCCGCTGAACGACAGGTTCAAATCACTCGTAGGTGCCTGGCGGAAAAGGGCATCCTGCCAGTCAGTTCCAACTCCCAGGGAGTCTGGGTTGGGATACTTGGGCGCCAATCCCTCATTCACAAGTGCTTCATTCACCAGGGTTGCATATTGTGCCGCATTCAGCATATCCAGTTTTTTCCGGACCTTTTGTATCCCCTGAGTATAATTGGCATCAATTTTCATCTTCCCGGTTTTTCCCCTGCGGGTAGTGATCAAGATCACCCCATTGGTAGCCCGTGCACCGTAAATTGCAGTAGCGGAGGCATCCTTTAGCACCTCAAGGGATTCTATATCGTTAGGGTCGATCGTAGCGAGCGGATTTACCGGGCCCCCACTGGTCATTCCCGAACTCAGATCCCATTCGTTACTGGTAACCGGAAAACCGTCAATAACATACAAAGGCTCGTTACCGGCGTTGATGGAATTATTTCCTCGGATTTTTACCGAAATAGCGCCCCCGGGTTTTGCGGAAGTGGTGCTGATTAAAACCCCAGCCGCCTTTCCCTGAATCATCTGTTCCACGGATGAACGGGGAACCATTTCGCTACCTTCCATAGTGACACTGGAAACAGATCCGGTTAAATCGGATTTCTTAACCGTTCCATAGCCAATGACAACGACATTCTCTATTTCGAGGACATCCGATTTGAGGACCACCGGAATCTGAGTCCGGTTGTTGACAGGTTGCTCCTGTGGGACAAGGCCTACATAGGAAAAAACCAAAACCGACTGCCCGGAACTAACGGTTATGCGGTATTCGCCAAGCTGGTTGGTAGATGTTCCATTAGAGCTGTTGTTCTTCTCATATACGGTCACCCCAGGCAGGAGAAGGCCTAAACTGTCGCGGACTGTGCCCGAAACGGTCACCTTGCGATCCTGGGCCTGGAGAAGCTGACCAATGCATACAATTGAAACCAAAATGAGTAGCACTCTTTTCATATATTAATTTGTTTGGTGTGTATCTGACACAGATGGTGGACGGAATTCAGGTTTTGCTCCCCAGGCTGTATCCGGCTGGTTTTTCAGCCACAGATCAAGGGTTCCGCCATTTATCACTGATTTCTGTTCGATCCAGGGTTGGTTCAGGGCCATGCGGTTCAGTTTTGCCTTGGCGATATACTGGCTCTGAGCAGATTCCCGGTGTACGCAGATAGTAAATTCCTTACCCTGGTAATAGTTTTGATTTAAATGGATTATGATTTCATCGAACGAGGGGGAGGCTAATTGGTAGGTGGGATCCGTCGAAGCGCCCCCCTGGACATCAAATAACCCGATGCCGGACAAAACATACCAGGCACCCAATTGCCCCTGATCCTCATCCTGTCCATACCCATACCCATGCAAAGGTTCTGTACCGTAAAATACCTGACCGATCTTGCGAACCCATTTCTGCGTAAGCCAAGGCTTGCCGGAATAATTGAAAAGCCACGAGATTTGCAGGCTCGGCTGGTTGCCATGGTTATACACGGATTCCAGTCCCGAAAAACTGTTGACTATTTTACCGCCACCGAAATCATTCTTCTCCGATTCGGTCAGGATAGAATCCAGACGTTGGTTGAAAAAATCAACCCCCATCAAATCGATCAATCCTTTGACATCATGCGGTACATACCATGAATATTGCCATGAATTGCCCTCCTGGAACCCGATCCATGCTTTATCGGGTTGAAAAGATGAATAAAACCGGCCGTTTTGGTGACGGGGACGCATAAAATGAGTGGAATCGTCAAACAGGAAGCGATATCCTTTGGCTTGTTTGGTCAGGGTTAAGTATTCCGGATTTTTCTCCAGACTTTTAGCTAGCTGTCCAACCGCCCAGGAGCTGAAAGAATATTCAAGCGTATGCGATGCGGAAAAATTCCATCCTCTCCAGGTTGACTCGTACGGAATATAACCGTCTTTAACAAATTTACAAACATCATATTTGCCTGTACCTACCGGACGGTTATCAACGCAGGTTTCATTTTTCAAGGCAGCCTCAAAGCCCTTTTTAATATCAAAATCATGTATTCCAAGGTTCCACGCTGAGGCTATCACCAGGCTCATGAAATTGGATGGTACACCCGGAACCATGCAGCCCGCAGCAGTTCCATCGGGCAACCAGCCGCAATCTTTGTAATGATCGACTTGGCATCTCACAAACTCACTGTAAACATCCGGATAAGCCAAACCCCATACCTGTGTAAGATTCCAGAAAGCACCCCACATGGCATCCGTATTAAAATGCTGATATTCGGGTATTCCATTCGCATCGACAGGTATCTGACCGATTCTGCCATTCATAGAAGGATAAGCACCGTTCACATCGCTGGATACTCCACGACCGAGCAGTGCATGATATAATCCGGTATATAATTTGGTGCGATCTGACTGATTTCCACCCTTGACTTCAATCCGTCCGAGCCAGTTGTTCCATGTAGAGTTGGCTTCCTGCACTACACGATCAAATCCCTTTCCGGCTGTTTCGGTGTTCAGGTTTAACCTGGCGTTCTCAATACTTGTATAGGACAATCCTGCCTGGAGCTCCACAACCCTTTCGTTAGTTGTATTAAATATTATATAGAGCCCGGCTCCTTTGCCCCGGACCGAATTTCCTGAAACCAGGCCATCCCCGATAAAAGCTCCTGAAGAACTGGGCTTTCGGTTGGGGCGGATCACAAAGAACATCCTGACTTCCCGGCCTGGATCATAATTTTGTACATAAACCGGATTCGTGATCACATACCCTTCGATCTCCCCCTCCGGTGTTATTCGTGCAAAGGCATCCTTAACCGGTCCACTTTCACCCTGGACATTCCCGATGTCGATAATAATATTTGCCTGGGTGGTAGAAGGAAAAGTATAACGATGGTAACCCACCCGCTTGGTTGCAGATAATTCCGCCTGGACCTTATAATCAGTCAGATTTACTGAATAATAACCCGGACGGGCAGTTTCGGTTTCTTTTTCAAATCCCGAACGATAGCCTCTCCTTTGCCTCTCCAGATCTCCGGGAACTGTGATCAGATCCCCGACTGTTGGCATGACCACCAGCCCCCCAATCTGAAATTCATGGAAATGTCCGAAACCTTCAATGCTGGTATGGCGGTAATCATATCCGACAGGCTCCCAGCCACCCGGATTTCCTTTTTGGGCATCTGTATGTGGCCCAAGTTTAGCCATACCCATCGGTACAGATGCCGGAGTAAAAAAGAACCACCGGCAATGAACGGATCCTATAAACGGATCCACTTCATTAACAGGCTTAAATGATGATTGACAGGAAGGCAAGCCGATTCCAGCGAGAATCAAGGTCCCGATCAGTAAGATCAGTGAAAAAGGTTTGCTTGGCATAAGTTTGTTTAAACATTTAAACATTAACAAAAATAATTAAGGTTTTTGGATCTACCAAAAAAAAACTTATTTTTGTTTAAACATTTGAACAAACTTTTTACAAAAGCATTATGTTCCAGATCGATCATTACGGCTCAATACCCCTGCATTATCAAATAGAGCAGTATTTACGAGGGTTAATAGCTGAAGAAGATTATAAAAATGGTAAGCTTTTACCCACCGAAGTGGAGTTTTCAGAACAGTTCGGCACCTCGCGTAACACGGTTCGCCAGGCCATCAACAAACTGGCATCCGAAGGTTTATTACTGCGTCGCAAGGGGATTGGCACCATAGTTATACAGCACCGGTTATACTCAAAGGTCTCAAACTGGTTCAGTTTCACCAAGGAAATGGAATCCCTGGGCATGAAAGTTAAAAATTATGAAGTCAGGTTTGCCTTGGCTCCCACTTCGCTGGATGCGGGTCTTTTTTTTAAAATTCCGGAAAAATCACTAACCTATCAACTCGAGCGATTACGAGGCAATGAAGAGCTGCCTTTCGTCTATTTTATTTCATTTTTCAATCCAGCTATACCCTTCACAGGGGAAGAGAGTTTTGAAACTCCTCTCTATCAAATGCTTGAAGAAAAATTTGGCATCATCGCCAAGTCATCTTATGAAGAGCTTCAGGCCATCCGGGCAACACCTGACTTGGCTGCAAAACTGAATGTTCCGGAGAACGATCCGATCCTTTACCGCCGGAGGTTAGTTTATGATAAAAAGAAGATGCCGGTCGAGTTTAACATAGGCTATTATATCGGTGAAAAATTCTCCTACATCCTCGAGAGTGAGAGGAGGTTTCAGGGAAAATAATATAGGGTCACTTGAAATATTCCTCAGCATCAAATGGTTGAATTAAAATAGTTCTCATCACCGGTTGCTCGACCGGAATCGGACGCGATTTTTGCGACCGGATGTCAGACTCGGGCTATCAGGTAGTAGCAACAGCGCGGAATCTGGAGGCTCTCAAAGCAGTCAAGGATTTAATTTCCAACCCATCAGTAATAGAAGGCTATATGCCATTGACTCTAGCCTGTTGGAGTCAGGAATAAAGATCATTTCAACAATACACTGAGATTCCTTGCCAGCAAAGAATAATCATCAGTAAGACAAAGACGATCCAGTTTTAGTCGGGTTGAATTTGGAATTTGGTGCAGTGGAATCCCATGAAGAATTATAGATGTTTCATATTCAGAGAAACTTTCCCTTTCTTCAAGCCAGATAGCGTTTTTCTTATTTTCCGGACAGATATTTTGACAAATAAGACAACCGAACAAACAGTGATGGACATGGGGGTTAATATCTTTTGGAAAATTACTGGCATGTTCATTATGAAAGGAAAGACACCGTTCAGCATGTAATAAAAACCTTTTCTCATCAATAGCTCCGGTTGGACAAGCCATGACACAAGCCCTGCAGGTTTTGCAACTTTCCATCATACAAACCGGTTTCCAACTATCCTCCGGACATGGCAAGTCAGAAAAGAAAGCTATCAACCTGTAAAAGCTACCTTGACCAGGTATGTAACAGATGTTATTCCTTCCATATTGTGCCAGGCTACTTCGAACTGCAAGTAGCTTTAAAGGAAGCGAAGTTGGTTCAATATGATAACCGTTGGGACGAAGAATCAATTCCAGTTCTTTTTTCACATTTTCATTGATCGAATTATCATATGTTGGCGGAATATATACTGAACAATCTTCTCCATGCCAGCGAAATTTTAGAACTACCATCGGCTGTGGAACTGCAATTACTATTATCGATCTGGCATATGTTAAACCTTTAGTCGGAGTGTATTTGAATGATGTCAGACGCTCCTGGTAGAAGTTCTCATCAAATTTATCTGTTCTTTTTCTGAGAGTCATCTCATCTTCTAACTCTTTCAGATGTTCTGCCGACGCTACCTTTCCAATATGTCCTGCCTTTGCGATATATGAAAAGATAGAATTGGTAATTTCTGTAAGTATCATACTGATATCAATATTTATTCATTTGAGTACAGCACTATTTATTGTACCATGACTTGAACAGAATATTGCTTGAACTTACGCCAAAAAAGTTCATATATTTTACTATCAACTCCCGGTTTATCATCAGAACGCATCCAAAGAGTATTTGAATAATCCATGGCTTTATTTTTAGTCCGGCCGAAATTCCGTTGATATCACCACCATAAAAGAAGGGTCCGAGTGAAAGATTTATCGCGTCGAACAGTAAAAAAACGATTGTGACATAATACAGGATGCTCCGCAAATGGGTGGATTTCACAAGATTAATCTTTTTCTTAAGACTATATAAAATGTAACCCGCCAATAAGGTGGCAAAGTTACTTACCCCAGATATTGCGAACCATTTAATATCGGGAATGCGTTCAGCAACTGGAGTAACAAAAATTACTTGTGGTCCGTACCAATGTATCACAATTGAATGATATTCTCCATATAGTAAAGACACAACTACATGGATATCTTCATGTATTACCATATAGAGAATCAAGGCTATTAAGAAATAAATCCAGTTTTTCATATATACCATTATTTATTAGGATTATCTATGACATTAGTTCTGCTCTTATAATAATATTTTTTAGTCTTTACAGTATTTCCGCAGGTTTTCATATTGCACCACAGCCGGCTGTTGTTTTTACTTTTATCCATATAAATCCATCCACAATGCTTGCATTCCTTCAAACGATTTAGAGTATCAGAACTGAGTAAATCATAAGCTGATTTTAATAATGGATGTAAAGTGTATAAAAGATTGAAAGATTTATCGTCCCAATTTTCTGTGACCATCAGTTCGTCAGTGAATCCGATTTTCAAATATCTTAGTGAAACAGAGAGTTCCTTATTAAAATGTGCCAGATCTTTGTTAGAAGGTATTTCCTCCTGAGCTAATTTACAGAATATCCTATAAAGCAATTCTCTTACAGAAATAATTCTCTTAAGTTCGTTTGCTGCCTGTACCAGATTCTTTGAAACATATTTTTTTAACCGATCTTCTTCAGGATCGTTAAAAAGTTGTACTCTATGAATCCAACGCAGCCAGTCTTCAGGACTTGTAATGAATTCATATAGAGGATTTTCGAAACGACTCCTAACAGAGTTTACAAAATCCAAGCATAGACTTCCCCCGTCTAACTCTAATGTTTCTATATTGCGAATAAATGGTCTCATTCAGAAATATGTAAACTAAATGGATATCATTAAAAAAGGGATGAAGTCGCCCAGAAAATGAACGATTATTGCCGGTAACAGACCTTTTTTGTAATAGATATAAGATAGTATTATTCCAGCGACTAAGGATACTATAGAGCCAGAATGAAGCAAGAATGCAAATGCCAGGGCTGAGATAATGGAACAAATAAGGAATATCAAAATCTTCGAATGAATAATTTTTGCAAATACCAATAACAATAGCGAAAACAGGAAAAATCTGAAGATGACTTCCTCAGTGATACCTGCCCTTATCGAAATTAATATTGAATTGATGGGAGTGAGCGATTTTACCCAGCCAATGGATTGAATTTGCTCCTTAGAGTTGTACCATATAACTGCATTAAGCGCTATAAGGAGCATACTCAAAAGCAGGAGCAGAAGCCAACTTTTTTTAGACTCCTTGGGATCATCATCGTTATAAAAAAGAAATGGGGTTTTTGTGTACCGGATAAGAATAACGCCTGAAAATCCGATCAGTAGCATGATTAAAGAATCGAAGCCTGCAATCAACCAAGGTAAACGACCTGGATATAGAGAGGGTGCAACAATGAAGTCTATACCTGCAGTTGATACAGCAAACAGAATAATCCAAAATATGTTTGTGCCATTTATTTTCATTAGAAATCCTCCTTGTGATTTATTTATGACTGGTCTTATCATTTATTGATCTTAAAAAAACTTTATGAAAAATTTCTCTGATGCAAAAATATTAAGAATTATTAACACTTCCAAATAAAATTATGATGGTGTTAATAAATAATGTATCTTTGTGCGGAATTTGTGTTCTTATGCAGTTACTAAAATGTACTTTATGATAGCAAGAATTTGGCATGGAAAGGTTTCCGTTAAGAATGGAAATGTTTTTTTAGCGTACATAAAAGAGACTGGTCTACCCGGATTAAAAGAATCCAGAGGCAATCTTGGTGTCCAGATATTTCGCAGGGATGAAAAAGGAATATCTCATTTTCTAATAATATCCTTTTGGGATTCATTAAAGTCCATCAGGCGTTTTTCTGGACCCGATATTTCCAAAGCTCGTCTGTATTTATAACGAGGTTTTAATACACTACCACCAAACGGAACATTTTGCTACCACCCTTTAGAGTTGTTGATCTGCTGCGGGATACAGAGGGTTGATATTTGGAGGATTCCGGTGGAAGTTTTCATGTTCGATTTTCGGTTTAAAACAAGGTGCTAAATCGGAGCCTATTGACCCCATTTGATAAATCCGGGCATTCTGCTCGCGATCCGGATAACAAAAAAGGCACCAACAGTAGTCAGCGCCTTTTCTTCCATCCTGAGTTAGCTGGATAGGGTTACCCTTCCCCTGCCTGGTCTGGTTTCTTTTCAGCATATTCTTCCTGCAGGAGTTCGCCCTGGTATTTGCGATAGCTGGGACCTTTGATCCGTACAATGACCGAGTGGTGGAAGATACGGTCCAGGATGGCTTTGGTTGAGATAGGATCCCCGAGGAACTCGGGCCAGTCAGGCTCTTCGATATTCGTTGTAAAGATCAGGGGCTTGTTATCCTTATACCTTTGATCGATCACCTTGAAGAGCAGATGCGCCTCTTTAACCACCTGTAATTCCAGCCGGTCATGGCCCATCTCATCGATAAGCAGCAGTTCCGGATTGATATACTTTCTCATTCTTTTATCCAGGGTCTTTTCATACACTCCGGCATTCAGGTCATTGATCAGCTCACTGCAGGTGGTGTAATAGGTCTTATATCCACACTGACAGGCCTTTAGGGCCAGACTTCGCCCGATGTGTGATTTCCCTGTGTAATGTAAAATTTTACATTACACAGGTAATGCAAACTCTATGATAATGTAAAGTGGGATCTCAAATACCCAATGAATACTATACAAATATTCCATTTGCACACATATTACTTTACATTATTTTCTTGTTTTTCCTATGGCGCTATTGCCAGACAATCAAATAGGAAAAGTAATGGAAACCGAAAAACAAGAAATCGACAACCTGTTGAATGCGTTGTTCGATTATTTGCGTGGCATCCATCGAAGTGATGGGACAATCAAACGATATCGTCGAAAATGGCAGCGATTAAAAGAATATATGCTGCAAAATCAAATCAAATACTACGATGCTGAAGTGGAACAGGCTTACCTGAGGTGGGCATTGGGCACTAAGGATTACAATGAGCTTAATCGGAAAGAGAAGGATTTAGTGAATACCATTGAAGTTCTCTGCGAGTTCCAGAAGACAGGTCGTTTAATAATGGGCACCAGAAAACAACGCCCCAGGATTTTTACAGGTGCGACCGGGAAAATCATTCTTGATTTTATACAAAATCGGGAACATACTTTTAAGATTTCAGATAAAACGATTGTGTCTTACGTTTTTCACTTGCATCCTTTTTATCGTTTTATGATTAGTATTGGAAAGGACATTCCGGATATCACAGCTCCAGACATCCTGTCGTACATTGAAAGAATGAACCCGCAATTATCTGCTAATAAACATGTTGCTTTAGGCTTGCTCAGACTTTTTTTCCAATACGTGTACGATCAGCAAATTCTGCAGGTTGATTACTCTCGGATCATCCCTAAAGACAATTATAAGAATCAGCCTAAACTGCCCTCTTCATATACCAATGAAGAAATAGACACCCTTTTAAAGGCGGTGGACAGAGGCAGTCCTAAGGGTAAACGGGACTATGCAATAATACTGTTAGCAACAAAATTAGGACTCAGAGCATCAGATATCTGTGAATTAAAATTTGAGAACCTTCTTTGGGAGCGCAATATCATTGCGTTCAATCAGCGTAAGACCGGGACCACCACAGAACTCCCACTGTTACCCGAGATCGGTAATGCCATAATCAATTATCTAAAGCACGGTCGTCCTGTTTCCAATGAGAGCCACTGTTTTCTTCAAGTGCTATCGCCATATGAAAGGATACATCCCTATGATGTGGGAAATTTAGTCAGCAGACAAATGACTCTGGCGAGAATAAACTGTGAAAACCGAAAGCATGGTCCCCATGCCCTCAGGCATTCCTTTGCCAGCGCCCTGTTGAGAGAGAACGTTCCATTGCCTGTAATATCAGCAGCATTGGGACACATATCCCTGGAGTCATCAATGTACTATTTACGTATCGATTTGAATTCGTTGAGAAAATGTGTCCTGGATGTGCCGCCGATCCCTTCATCGTTTTACAAACAGATAGGAGGGCATTGCCATGCGTAGAAATTTCTATAGCGTTTTTGGACCCTATATGGATCAGTACATCGATTTAAAAAGAAGCCTGGGTTACAAATGCGCTGATGTCGGATATGCTTTCTCTTCATTTGATGGATTTGCTGTTGCACAAAATCTGTCAGAGATAGCAGTAACTAAGGAATTTACTGATGAATGGTGTACAAAAAAGCCTAATGAATCAGACAAAAACAGGTATAATAGAATACAACTCATTCGCCAATTTTCCCAATTTTTATGTGATCTGGGTTTTAGATCCTATCTCCCAAAACTACCCCAATGCAAGAGCACTTATACACCGTACATTTTTTCACAAGATGAAATTCAAACGATCTTTTCGATCTGTGATAAATTGACCTATTCCCGCGGCCATTATGATTCTTCCACAATTGCCATCCCGCTATTGTTTAGACTTCTCTATGCCACTGGAATACGAATCAGCGAGGCACTCTGTCTAACGTGCAACGACATCAATCTTAAGGAAAGGCACCTTATTTTAAGGCAATGCAAAAACGGGCAGGACAGAATGGTTCCTCTTTCGGATTCATTAGCGATTGCCTGTGAGGAATATATGACCTATCGAAAGCTAATCACACCGATTGGAAAAGAGAGTCGGTTTCTTGTCAGTTCAACGGGTTCCTCCTTGACTAATGGCAGTGTATATGGGTACTTCAGGAGAGTCATTTACCTTGCGAAAATATCACATGGTGGCCGGGGTTTTGGGCCGCGTTTGCACGACCTGAGTTATCCAAACAAAAATATTATCCTAACCTTTTAATAAAATGCTTGAATTATCCATGTTCTATCGAATAAAGGTTTGGATATTATTCTGTTTTTTTATTTCATTTATACCGCAAAAAGCAGCAAGAC
>JBBAAF010000032.1:0-32933 GCA_041658425.1 Bacteroidales bacterium
AATACCGATCCCCGCCAGCAACGGGGATTTATTATTTGGTACGGTACACTTTGAACCAGGTACTCTCTGTATCTACCTGCCGGGCTAAAGTATCAAGCAACTGAAGATAAAGGTAATCCGCCGATCGACTGTCAACCGGCACCCGCTCTGTCGCTATCCATTTAACATTCACTTTCTCCACCAGAATAATTAAATCCTGTGTATCGAGAGTGTTTCGGGTTGATTCAATAACCCTTTTCTCATTCCCAACATATTCGGCAGCTTGCATCCAATCCAGAAGAAAAGGATTCTTACTGCCGAGCAACGGATAAATCAAAGCATTGTTAGGCCAAACAGCAAACCTTCCTTGGGGAGAACCAAACTCATTATAGAGTTTTTTAATTTCTGACAGATATTCCGATATCATTGGTGAAAGCCTCACACCTGCCAGGGCCGGGAAAATATCTCCACCCTGACATGTGAGTTGTTTTGCAGGCAGGTCGCGGTAATTCACACGAGGCTGAACCACCAGCGATAAAACAAAAAGTGCCGGGATAAATAATCCTGTTGCAATCAGCTGATAAGGCCTTACATTCCGGTAAATCCGGTTCCAGAAATCCTTTATCTGCATTAAGATTGCAGTCCCGGCAAGCCAGCCCAGCGCGAAAACCGGAGCATTGTCTCCAAGCGAGACGGCACTCGTCCAGGCAACAAGCAAAATCCAAAATGTTGGCCGGGTCCATCTTGGAAGCTGACGATCATGCAGATAGATCAGGAAAACATCAAGAATTAAAATCCAGAAAAAGGCAAACGAAATCGCGAATAGCAAGGTGGGTTTTATGAAAACGGCAAATACCAAAACTATTTTGATGAAAAAACTGACTGATTTCTGAACCATGATGATCATATCAATCCGGTAATTATCCTTGCCGGATTCCGTGTTCCAGGTCTTAATCAGTCCGGTAACGATTGCCAACCCGAACAAAATCAGCACAGGCGAGTGCCAGAAAGCATGCGAAAACCGAATTATCCCGGTTTCCCATAATTCGGTGCGCCCGGTCATCTGTTGAAAGAAATCAGGCCACGTGCCGGTAAAAGTTAATACACCTGCATAAAGCCATCCGGGCAATAATCCGATAATCATTGCCGGCAGAAGGCTGCGGAATATCCTTAGCCAATGCCGCTCCCTTAGCCTGATTTCCCAAATAACCATTCGAAGGGCAAGCAGTCCGCCCGGTAACGCAAATGTCTGCCGGCATAATAGCGAACAGGTAACAGCAAACAGTATCAGGATTTGCCATCTTAAGTGTTTTCCGGCTGGATTGATTTTTAGTTTGTACCAGGCATATAAAGCTAAACTGAACCAAAACAGGCCATCGATGGTGGTCCATGGAAAAAGGTTGTAATGATTCTGATTGAGAATAAACATCACCACAACCGACCCCGATACCAGTAAAAGATAATAGGCCTTTCGCAATCCCTTAAACCAGGAGCCTGCCAATAAAAATGTTATTAATATCGAGCAAATTAAGTACTCGATTAACACCAGCCATCTTGCAGAAATCTCAAGCGGGAGAGGTGAGAAAAAATGAATCATGTGCATGACTGCAGAACCGGCAGGGCGAATGGAGATAAAATCCCGGTGCGGAATTTCACCGTTTAGTATCCGGTAAGATTGTGCCAGGATAGCCCCGTCGTCGGTCGGATTGAAGCCTTCGGTGGATGGTATCCTGAGAAAGGCATAAACCCCAATGATAACCAGGGTGATAGAGAGGATCAGTAAGGTAACCGGCCTATTTTGCAGAACTTTCATGGTAATCCTCCTCTGTATTGACTGCCCATACTGGATCCTTTTCCGTACTGCCCTCTAAGATGAGATCAACAGCAGTCATTGCGGTTAACATGCTATGATCCTGATTATTATACCGATGCATACCATTTCGGCCTATTAGAAAAAGATTGTCGAATGAATCGGTGAACCGGCGAATGGCATCAAACTGGTCATAGGTACCAAAATAAGCCGGATAGGTTTTAGGCATCCGGACCACCGTACCATCGAGAAAATCATCCGGATGGCAAAATCCGATTTTCTTTAGTTCTGCTATTCCTTTCTGAATCAAATTTTTATCTGTTGCTATCCAGAGGTCGTCACCTTCCTGACAAAAATATTCCAGTCCAAGCCACACCGTATTCTGATCATTTACCATAAAGGGGCTCCAGTTATTAAAAACCTGGATTCTTCCAACTTTGACATCTGCTTCCTGGATATAGATCCAGTTATCAGGAACTCTTTTGTCACCTATGCAATCCGGCCGGCAAATCATCATTTTCTTGTACAAAAGTCCGAGAGTGATAAAATCCCGGTATTGCAAACCATCCGCAACAGCCCTGACTGATTCCGGAACCACGGCACCCATCCCCCGTATCAGGTCTTTCACGGGCATTGTAGAAAAAACATAATCAGCCCCGATAAATTCTTCCTCCCCGGCCGGATCATTCCGGAACCATACCCCGGTAACCAGCCCTTCTTTCCATTCGAGCCGGGAAACTTTGCAGTTATTATGGATTATTCCTCCCATTTCATTGATCTTCAAGGCCACCTCCTGCCAAAGCTGACCGGGTCCGAGTTTTGGGTAGAGGAACCTTTCAATCAGGCTGGTTTCAGTTCCCTTTTGATTAATGCTGTTTTCCTTCGGGAAGATCGTTCGCATTGCATGCCAGATTGCTTTTGATACCGACAGGCCTTTCACACGCTGAGCCCCCCACTCCGGTTTGATTTCATTGCACGGTACTCCCCATACCTTTTCAGTATAATCTTTAAAGAAAGTTTGATACAGTTCTTTGCCAAACCTGTTTATGAAAAAATCCTCCAGGCTATTTTCGGGCTTTATGGGTTTTAGCCAGGCAAAAAAATACGACCATCCGATAAGCATTATTCGCTTCATTCCAAGATTCCGGAGTGTATTGTGATCCAATCGAATAGGGTAAGAATAGAATCTTCGGCCAAAGTATATTCTCGACAGCCGGTTCCTGACAAGCATCACTTTATCAGGATGTTTGGGCTCATTTTCCCGACTTTCGGCATGGAGCGTTTTTGTTAGTTCAATCGGCAGCATTTTCAGCCACCAGTTCATAACACGGTCGGATTTAGAAAAAAACCTGTGCCCGCCGATATCCATCCGGTTGCCCTTATATTCAACCGTTTGAGAGATTCCGCCGATCTGACCGGTAGCCTCCATAACCACAGCTTCAATATCCGTCCTGGCCAGCAGCTCAAAAGCTGCTGTTAACCCGGCCGGACCGGCACCGATAATTATGGCTCTCCTTTTTTGACTCATGATTGAATGTGAACAAATATCGAAAAAGATAGCGGGTCGCCCAAATTGCATTTTGTCGTACCTTTGGGGGCCACAAAATCTAACAAAATCGGGTATGATCGGGGTTCAGGATAATCGTTTAAAGAAAATAGAAGAATCTATTACTGAAGGCAATCGGATCGATCCGGACGAGGGATTATATCTTTATGAAAATGCCGGCCTTGGTTATCTGTCGCGGTTGGCGTGTCAGGTAAAAGAAAGAAAAAGTGGAAAGAGTGTCTATTTCAATCGCAACTTTCACATTGAACCTACCAACATCTGTATACACAATTGCCGGTTCTGTTCGTATTCCCGGAAATTCAACCAACCTGGTTCCTGGGAGATGAGCCTGGATGATATATTACTGGAGATCAATCAATTTAAAGATCTTTCAGCTACCGAGGTGCACATTGTTGGAGGAGTACATCCCCATCGCACACTCGATTATTACGAAAATATGCTTCGCCAGATCAGGAAATTAAATCCAACCCTCTTTATCAAAGCATTTACGGCGGTGGAGCTCGACTTCATGTTCCGCAAAAGCCAGGTCTCGGTTGAAGAAGGATTGACCCGGCTTAAATCAGCAGGTTTGGATTCTATCCCGGGTGGAGGGGCAGAGATTTTTGATGAAGAACTGAGGAGTACGATTTGTCCCGATAAATCGGGATCTGAAACCTGGCTTGCGATCCATGAATCGGCTCATCGTATCGGGATCCCCACTAATGCAACGATGTTGTACGGGCATCTTGAGAAATACGTTCACCGGATCGACCACCTGAACCGTTTAAGGCAGCTGCAGGATCGGACCGGTGGTTTTCAGGTTTTTATACCGTTGAAATACCGGAAAGCCAACAATTCCTTAGGAGTCATTGGCGAGGTCAGTATTATTGAAGACCTCCGGAATTATGCAATCAACCGGATTTTTCTCGATAATTTTCCCCACCTGAAAGCTTATTGGCCTATGATCGGTAAAGAGATTGCGGGGTTATCCCTTTCTTTTGGTGTTGACGACCTTGACGGCACCATTGAGGATACCACCCGGATCTATTCCATGGCAGGGGCTGAGGATCAGAATCCGGCTATGACAACCGATGGTTTGGTGTCGCTGATCCGGAGCAGCGGGCTTGAACCCGTTGAGCGCGACACCCTGTACAACACTCTGAAAATCTATTAACTCAATCCATCATATAATTTTATCTTTGCCAAAACGTTGTTATTGCAGCTGTAATCAATTATGAAGTCACCCGTAGTTCAGTTCCTGCTTAGCCGGATTTTTTGGAAGAATGTACTGATTGCCGTACTGGTTACTCTTGGTTTGATCATTCTGGTTCAGATCAGTCTCTATTCTTATACCGGACATGGAAAAAAGATCCGTGTTCCGGATTTCACCGGGATGTCGCTTCAGCAAGTTGACCGACTGTGTTCGCAGAACCATATTGTGTGGATCGTTCAGGATTCAACCTATCTTGCGGAATTTCCCCGTGGTACAGTCCTTGACCAATATCCTGAACCAGGGTCAGGCATAAAGAAAAACCGGAAAATCTTTATCATCACCAACTGTTGGTTCCCTCAAATGATCAAAATGCCAAAAGCCTACGACATGCCTTACCGTCAGGCTGAAAGGGTATTATCCAGTGCAGGGCTCCTTATTTCCAACATCGAGTACATCCCCCATTTTGCCCCGACTTATGTACTTGAGCAGAAATTCGGGGGGAAGTTGATAGCCGAGGGTACCAATATCGAAAAAGGGTCCGGTATTACCCTGGTAGTGGGTGAAGGGCTGAGCAATGAACGCTCGCCGGTACCGAATTTACTGAACATCGGCCGGGAAACGGCACGTATCATTGCTTTTAATAACTATTTTAACCTTGGTGCTACGCAATACGACCCAACCGTCACCAATGCCATGGACAGCGCACTGGCTAAGGTTTACAGGCAATTCCCCGATTTCAACAATCAGGCCAGGCTGGGAACATCAATCGACATCTGGCTCACAATGGATTCCCTCCGGATCATACAAATGGATTCGGCCTTCTCTATAAAGGGCACTCTTATTAATGACACTGCGCAAATACAAAAATGATTTCATGAAGGTCAAATATATTGTTTACATAATCTGTTTTCTGGCAGTTGTTTTGGGAAACAACAGCCAGGCACAGGAAAGGCTGGTTTCAGTTGCCTCAAATCCGGTGCTTATGAATCAGGGTAAATCAATCCCATTCAAATCCGGTATTCCGGATACACTGCAGCTGCCCATACGTGATGATTTCAGCAATTCTTCACCTTTCCCTGAGAGTATTCGCTGGACCGATCCCAATGTCTATATAAATCATTCCTTTGCGATCAATCCACCCACCTATGGTGTAGCCACATTTGATGCAATCGACTCAACCGGTACTATTTACAGTACCGCCACCGTGCAGTCATTTCTGGCCGATGCCCTTACTTCCCTGCCGGTTAACCTTTTCCTTCCCCGGGATACTACCATTTACCTTAGTTTTTATTATCAACCCCAGGGACTTGGAGATGCCCCTGGGCCGGAGGATTCGCTGGTAGTTGAGTTTTATGCTCCCGACAATAATCGCTGGTTCCGCATATGGAGTGCACCTGGCACCACTTCGCACGATTTCAGTATCGTAATGATAAACATCACCGATTCACGTTTCCTTCAAAAAGGATTCCGCTTCCGTTTCCGCAATTATGCATCCCTTTCCCCTTCCTATGAACCGAGCTTAAAAGTCAACGCCGACCATTGGAACCTCGATTACGTATACCTCAACAATGGCCGTCATTACAACGATACCATCATGCAGGATGCTTCCCTGGTGCAACCTGTTGGTTCTCTGCTTTTGAACTACACTGCCATGCCATGGGAGCATTTCAAGATAGCCGGCATTTCTGCGGTTAAAGCCATTTTCCAGGTCAACCTGAATAACCTCTCGTCGGATCGACGGGTATTTTCGCCGGTATTCCGTATTTCACCGGTTTGGGTGGCAGGAACAGGTTTTGAAAAAAACTTTCAGTCTGATGAGGTCAAAGCATTCCAAACCCTGAATTACGATGCTGCATTCAACTACGGCTTTACGAGCGATGAAAAGGATTCAGCGCTGTTTGAGGTGTCACTCGACATGAATCAGGCAACTCCCGACTGGATACCCGGTAACGACAAGGTCGTATCTGAACAGATTTTTTCTGATTACTATGCCTATGATGATGGCTCATCAGAAGCAGGTTACGGATTGGTTGGCGAGGGCTCCCGCACCGCAAAACTGGCTTATCGTTTTAACAACCTGAATAACGGGGATTCATTGTATGCGGTTGATTTTTATTTCAACCGCAGTTTCGCCGATGCGAGCAAGAAGTTCTTCCGTCTGGCCGTTTGGGCCGATGATAATAATAAGCCTGGTGAGCTGCTCTATGTTCAGGATGGTGCAGTGCCGGAGTATAACGGAATCAATAAATTTCAGCGGATAAAACTCGATACCGCCCAGGTTGTCACCGGTGCTTACTATATTGGCTGGTTGCAAACCACTGCGGATTTTTTAAACGTTGGCTTCGACCGCCAGAATAATCATGGGCAGGATATTTTATTCAACATCAGCGGTACCTGGCAGAATTCAAGGTTTGAAGGTGCCTTGATGATCAGGCCGGTATTTGCCAATAAATCACGCAAATCCGGCATAAATCCTGCAGATCTGTCAAATAACCTCAATAACCCGGTAAAAATATATCCCAATCCATCCAATGATCTGATCCGGATTGATTGCGGCGATCAGACCGGAACCATGCGGATTACAATGACTGATCTTCATGGAAGCATAATCCGGAATTTACAGGAAACCGGGCCTGTATGCAAAATTGCCGTTTCTGATCTGCCCAATGGAATTTATCTGATCCAGGTTCAGTCGGATTCCGGGATCCACACACGGCAAAAGTTGATTATTATCCATGAATAAAATGTGGTTGCACCTCGATGAGCCAGAGGAGAAAAACGAGCTTTTTGAACACTTCCGATTTGTAGCTGATCCGGGGCAGTCCCTTTTACGTATAGATAAATTCCTGATTGACAGACTACAGGACACCTCCCGTACTAAAATCAAAGATGCTGCCGATGCAGGATGCGTACTGGTTAATAACAAGCCCGTAAAGGCCAATTACAAGGTAAAGCCAGGTGATCAGATTGTTATAATGCTCTCCTTTCCACGGAAGGAATTTGAACTTGTTCCGGAAGACATTCCCATTGATGTTGTTTATGAGGATGATTCACTGCTGGTTGTAAATAAAAAACCCGGCATGGTGGTTCACCCTGCACATGGCAACTACAGCGGTACCCTGGTCCACGCCCTTGCCCACCGTTATCGGGCGCTCGAGATGTTTACGCAGGAAGATATCCGTGCCGGACTGGTTCACCGCATAGATAAGGATACTTCCGGATTGCTGGTGGTTGCTAAAACCGAAAAAGCAAAGAGTCATTTGGGTAAACAGTTTTTCAATAAAACCTCACACCGGATATATCAAGCCCTGGTTTGGGGCGTGCCAAAGGAGGCTGAGGGCACGATTGATGCCCCTATCGGCAGAAATCCGAAAAACCGCCAGGTTATGACCGTTTTTCCCGATGGGTTACAAGGGAAGAGGGCCGTTACCCATTATAAAGTTCTGGAAGATTTTGGTTATATATCATTGGTTGAGTGCCGCCTGGAAACCGGCCGCACACACCAGATCCGCATTCACATGAAATACATCGGCCATCCGCTGTTCAACGATGCAGATTATGGAGGCAATCTTATTCTGAAGGGAACCACATTTACAAAATACCGCCAGTTTATTGAAAACTGCTTTAAAATTTTGCCTCGTCAGGCTTTGCACGCAAAAGAGCTTGGATTTACGCATCCCGAAACCAAGGTCTGGATGCAATTCAATTCCGAACTACCGGAAGATATGACGGAGGTAATCCGGAAATGGCGTACATACCTGGGTGGCCGGACTCAGGAGCTTTAGCTGCTAAACGAAACAAATTGCTATAAAAATTCGTAAATTAGGCCAGAGAATCAGTCCAAATTCTGACTATCTAAATTGATGAATCCTAGTCCTTTAAATATTGCGATTGTTGCCGGCGGAGACTCATCGGAATACGAAATCTCCATTAAAAGTGCAAATAATATTTTAAACAATCTCGATACGGTTCTTTATGATGCGCGGGTAGTAGTTATTTCGCAGCAAGGCTGGGAGGTTCATGATAAGGATGGATCAGTTTATCCGGTTAACCGTCATGATTTTAGCTGGCAACCCAATGGCAAGGTAAGGCATTTTGATGCTGTCATTAATTCCATTCATGGGACACCAGGTGAAAACGGGATTCTTCCGGCCTATTTTGAATTGATCGGAATGCCATTCACCGGTTGCCGTTCCTTCAGCGGTGCACTCACATTCAGCAAGTTTCATTGCAACCAGTTTCTTAAACAATGTGGAATTAATATTTCACCATCCTTACTGATCCGAAAAGACCAACCGGTTGATATCAATAATATTATAGAGAATATCGGAATGCCCTGCTTCGTTAAACCCAACAACGGAGGTTCCAGTTGCGGAACTTCCAGGGTAAACCATCCAGGCGAAATCCTGCCTGCCCTCGAACGGGCTCTAAGCGAAGACCGGGAAGCAATCATTGAAAAGCTTCTGGTTGGAACCGAAGTTACGTGCGGTCTGTTTAAGACCCGATACACGAGAGAAGTCTTTCCTGTTACTGAGATCATCAGCAAAAAGGAGTTTTTCGATTACGAAGCCAAGTACACTCCCGGAATGTCAGACGAAATAACGCCTGCACGAATTTCCGCGGAAACTGCACGGTCGGTGCAAGACCTGTCATCATTGATCTATGATTTATTGGATTGCCGGGGAGTAGTGCGTATGGACTATATCCTGGTTGACAAAATCCCCTGGTTCCTTGAAGTGAACACTGTACCAGGAATGTCTCCGCACAGTATTGTCCCCAAGCAGGCCTCCATTGCAGGCCTGAGTCTCAACGAGCTTTTCAGCATCCTCATCAAGGATGCCATGTTACAGTAGCTCCAACCGCTAAAAAAATTAACCATGGTTAGAAAGACTACCTTTCTGGCCCTGTTCCTGCTAGTGGGAGCAGTATTTATGTCTTCCTGTAAAAAGGAAGAATTATCCAGCAAAAAGGAGATCCTCGCCTTCATTTTTGAAGCCAGCAAAAATGCACAGCTGGAACGGAATTTTCTGGGAGATATCGTTGGAACTGACATCTCGGCCGAGGTTGCGTTTGGTATAGATATCAGCCAGTTAATCCCCACGATTGAAATATCGCCACGGGCTGCCTTAAGCCCATCAACCGGTCAGCAGAAAGATTTTACAGGACCGGTTGTTTATACTGTCACGGCCGAAGATGGAACCACAAAAACCTTTACGGTCTCCGTCGCAACCGCTCCGGCTCCGTACCTCGGAACATGGAGCGGAGGTCCGATAGATTTTGGTTTGGGAATTATGAGGGTTAATGCAGAAATAACTGAGGAAGGACAGATTACCCTTGAGTTTGTGAAGATCTTGACCAGTGAGAAAGACGGCTACTCGTTAAAAGGTTCCTTTGAACCCGTCAGCCGTCAGGATACCGAGATCATGGTTGAACAGACGCAACGATGGATCAATAATGCCTGGACAAATGAATCATGCAGGCGGACGATCATGTATCACATGAATACACCTCAGAGCATGAAACTGTTTTATTGCCTTTACTATCCCCGGACTGATTGGAGTTTCCAGATTATTTTGAGCAAACAATAACTGATTATCAATCATAACTCAAGATTGACTTTGATCTTACAAGGAGGCCTCAGGACCTCCTTTTTTTTGAGCACAATTCATTCACCTTTGTGCTATTTAATATTCATCCAGCCCTTTACAGGAGCAGATCAGATTTCGGTCGCCATAGGCATTATCTATTTTGCCAACATAGGGCCAGAATTTATTTTCAGCGATCCAGGGCAGCGGAAAAGCAGCCTTGAGCCGGCCATAGGGATGGCTCCAGGTGTCATCACCAATGTGAGCTGCTGTATGCGGTGCATTTTTCAGCACATTATTGTCAGCATGGGTAATACCCATTTCCACGTCACTGATTTCGAACAGGATGGAAATCAAAGATTCAGCAAAACGATCGAGTTCTTGTTTCGATTCACTTTCAGTAGGCTCGATCATCAAAGTTTCATGAACCGGAAAAGAGAGTGTTGGTGCATGGAAGCCATAATCCATGAGCCGGCGGGCTATGTCCGAAGTTTCGATACCAGTTTGTGACTTAAAGTTCCGGCAGTCGAGGATACACTCATGAGCAACACGCCCATTGGCCCCGGTATACAGGACGTCATAGTGCCCTTTTAAACACTCCACCAGATAGTTAGCATTAAGAATAGCCATTTCGGTGGCTGCTTTTAGCCCTTCACTGCCAAGCATCTGCACATAAGCATGCGAGATGGTAAGCACCAGGGCACTTCCATAAGGAGCAGCTGAAACTACCCCTCCTTTTTCACCTCCCACCTGAACCACCGGGTGTGATGGAAGGAATTCAACCAGGTGTTGGGCAACACCAATCGGTCCAACCCCCGGACCTCCTCCGCCGTGAGGGATAGCGAACGTTTTATGCAGGTTAAGGTGGCAAACATCAGCACCAATCAGAGCGGGTTTGGTTAAGCCTACCTGTGCATTCATATTTGCACCATCCATGTAGACCAATCCACCATGAGAATGGATAATGTCCGCCATGGTTTTAATTTCGGTTTCAAAAACCCCATGGGTGGAAGGATAGGTGATCATGAATGCGGAAAGGTTTGCGGCATGTTCAGCAGCCTTTAATTTCAAATCATCAATATCCACGTTACCCTGTTCATCGCATTTTACGACAACCACCTTACTGCCTGCCATAACTGCACTGGCAGGGTTGGTTCCGTGTGCGGAAGCCGGGATAAGTACTATATTCCGGTGGCCTTCGCCGCGACTCCGGTGGTAGCCTTCGATGACCATCAGACCGGCATATTCGCCTGAAGCTCCGGAGTTGGGCTGGAAGGAGATGGCAGGAAAACCGGTCACCTCAACTAGTGCTTCTTCCAATTCCCGAATCAGCTGACTGTATCCTTCGGCTTGATCCACCGGTACAAACGGATGGATTCCGGCAAATTCATCCCAGGATAAAGCAAACATGGAATTGGCCGGGTTAAGCTTCATGGTACACGACCCCAGAGGTATCATTGAATGTGTGAGGGAGATATCGCGACGTTCCAATTTCTTGATGTATCGCATCATTTCCGTTTCCGACTGGTATTTATTGAAGCACGGCTCGGTCAGGAAATCTGTGGTGCGGGCAAATTCGGGATCAAACCCGGCTGAATCAACCAATTCCGAAACTGCTTCGGCATTCTTTCCGGCGACTTCAGCGAAAATTTCAAGAATCCGGTTCACTTCGGCGACATCGGTAAGTTCATCCGTTGATAAACCGATAGTTTCATCATCAAAATAGCGGAAATTAAATTGATGTTTCAGCGCAATCGTTTTAAAATGCTTCAGGGGAACTTTATCAGGCAGTACGATCCTCAGGGTATCGAAGTAATCTTTATTTTCCTGAACGTAACCATACTTTTTCAGTTCCAGTTCGAGGGTATGGGCCGACCGGTGAATTTTTCCGGCAATCTCGAGTAAACCATCCGGACCGTGATAAACAGCGTACATGCCGGCAATGGCAGCCAGAAGTGCCTGGGCTGTGCAAATATTAGAAGTGGCCTTCTCACGTTTGATGTGCTGCTCGCGTGTTTGAAGTGCCATTCTAAGCGCTTTATTCCCGTGCATATCCTGCGAAACACCAATAATTCTTCCGGGAAGGCTTCTTTTCAATTCTTCGCGGGCGGCAAAATAGGCGGCATGCGGACCGCCGAACCCCATTGGAACTCCAAAGCGCTGCGTACTGCCAACAACAATGTCAGCACCCCATTCCCCGGGAGGGATCAGCAATACCAGTGAAAACAAGTCACTGACTGCGGTATAGAGGCCGCCCAGCTCATGTATCCGATCAACAGTTTGTTTATAGATCAATGCTTTACCATCGCCGGCCGGGTATTGAACAATAATGCCGAAAACCTTATCAGTCAAACGTGTCTTCACTATTTTGCAAACTTCAACCTCGATTCCGAGTGGCAAAGCCCGGGTCCGGATCACTTCCAGAGTTTGAGGAAAGATGTTCTCATCAACCCATAAAACGCTGGCTTCACGCTTCACCAATTCACGGGATCTTGCGTTGAACATCAGGATCATAGCTTCGGCAGCGGCAGTTGCTTCATCCAGCAGTGAGGCATTAGCCAATGGCATAGCTGTCAGCTCCATCACCAAAGTCTGGAAATTCAGTAAAGCCTCAAGTCGGCCCTGCGAAATTTCGGCCTGGTAAGGAGTATAGGAGGTATACCACGAAGCATTCTCCAGAATATTCCGCTTGATAACAGCAGGCATTACGGTACCGTAATAACCCATCCCGATAAGGGTTCTGTATTGCTTGTTCTTTAATCCAATCTGTTTGATCTTTTTGGCATACTCCTGCTCAGTCAATCCTGCCGGAAGATTCAGTGGTTGTTTCATACGTATCTGAGCTGGAACGACTGAAGAAATAAACTCCTCCATAGTGGTTGCGCCCACCTTTTCCAGCATTTCCTGAATTTCGTGAGGCCTCGGCCCGATATGCCTGTAAATGAATTGATCAGTGACCATATGTTATTGGTTGATTTAATACAAATTAACCGGGTAAAAATAAGAAGAAGTATGACATAATGCAGTGTTTGCAGGAAATGCCGGGTAGGTAAGAGAATCTATAGAAAAGGGTTGGTTAATCTTTCATGTTTGATCGTGGATGCGGTTCCGTGGCCGGGAAAGACCTTAGTATCGTCAGGCAGGATCAATAGTTTTTTCTGTATGCTGGTGATTATTTGCTCATAGTTGCCGCCAGGCAAATCGGTGCGGCCAATGCCCCCGGCAAAGAGGGTGTCTCCCGAAAAAAGCCAACCCGCTGATTCTTCATAAAAAGCCACACAACCTTGCGTATGGCCCGGGACATATATCACCTTTAAACGGATTGTATCTGTGGATACAACATCCGGCTCATTAAGATATCCATCAGGTGCCGGTACATCGCCTTCATAATCAAAACCAATACTCCTGGCCTGTTCCCCGGCAAGGCGAAGAAAAACCTCATCAGCCTGATGAATCAAATATTTCGGATGGTAAGCTTCGCTAACCCTGTGAACCCCGAATACATGATCGAAATGGCCATGTGTGTTCAGCTGATATTCCAACCTTATGTGATTTATCCCGATGAAATCCTGTAACTCTTTGAATTCTGATTGATCAATGCACGATGGATCAATAAGAATCCCTGCCCCGTTGGGTTCATAAATGAGATACGCGTTGACCTGCAGGGGGTTGAATAGAAAAACCTTAAGTAGAGGCATGCCTATCTATGTGTTGTTTTTATAAATTTCGCGGTGCCAAGGTATTGAATCCCGGAAAATAATTCAATGAAATAAACCCCGGCCGGCAGTGAGGAAATGGTCAATTTCTGGTTTTCCCAGGATTCAATCCGGATTCGTTTTGAATAGCGGCCATCCACTGAGATGATGTAACCATCCCAGGCCTTTTCGAAAGAATAACCCAACTGCGGCTGGATCAATATATAATTCTGAGCCGGGTTTGGATACAGGAAAAATGCCGGCGGTCCAGATTGTTCCTGATGCGGCCTAACGAAGCGGAACGCAGATAAATCAGGAAGATCAAATCCGGAAACAGCGGCGGATTTCATCGGGATCAGACCATTAATGCAATTTGTTGGCTGGAAAATATTCCATTGCTCCAAATTCTTTTGGGCAAGATCAGTTCCCAGATCAGTCAGCAAACTATCGGCTTTTACAAACCGTCCCGCTATCGATGCAAGAGCCTCACGAAGCCAGGTTTGATCTTCAGCCTGGTACTTTTCCCAGTATACTGCAAATTTTGCCGATCTCACCGCTGCGGGCACCTCCGAAATCCGGCTGAGCGCCTCATAAACATCAGAACCAAAAATCCAACCATCTGACTCTTTAACGGTATTAATCTTCAGCAGGTATTCCATTAAGTCGCTGTACCCCTGAGTTCCTGTGTCCTTATGCCCCAGATCCCCTATGCCCGGATAATTCATAAACCAATACAACCCATGATCCGGCTTTCTCTTAGCTTGCAGATTCCAACCATGGAAAGCCACCATATGCACCTGATCAGCATACCAGGCAAAACCACCGGGAGTCCATTGAGTGGCAGGAATGGAATATTCCGGCTGAACCTCTGCCATTGTTCCGATAGCCGATCCAAACACTGAATCGGTAACTATTGCCAGATGCATGTCCACGGTATCGAACTGATTATATCGAAGTTGGGGCCCCAGTTTCAGAAAATCGGCTGTTCCGGAATTTTCCGCCCATTGAAACAGAACCGAATCGATATCCGGTGTACCGTCCATAAAAACGGCGACCGGCAGGTTTGAGAATTTGTTGTTAAAAACCGGAGAGTTTTCAAAGGTCGGATTATTGAGCACGATCCCAGCCATGCGCCCGCCCCCATAAACAGATTCAAACCGATTCTGATTCACGGCAAACCGATCAGGATTCCCGAGTAACATCCCGATAGTACATCCGCTATTAAATCGCTGAAGGATCATTCGGTTGTTCGAAATCCACTGAACGCCTGCAAAACGGGTTTTGATCCCATACCGGTTATGGGTAAACTGGTTATCAATCACTTCGACCTTTGAATCCCGGTTTTGCGAATTCAGATCCAGTCCATTAGTGAGGTTGATGAATTCGGAATGGTCAACACGTATCGATAGGCCATCGGCCGAGATACCAGTTCCCATCCAATCAGCATCAAAAATGTAAGTACCCGGCTCATTAACGAAATTACTACCTGTGACCTCCAGCCTGGGAATCCCTTCGGAACGCACAAAGAAGGCAGGCGTGATGCCTTCCTCGTAGTGATTCAACTTTGTTGTAATGCGGAATGTACAGTTTTTTATAAGGATCGAATCGGCAGACCCCCGAAGAAAGACAAGCGATTCCTCACAATTGCGGAACACGGAATTCTCTAATTCTGTTTCAACCGGACCGGTTGCGATAAGCCCTGTCCGGGCATGCTCCACAATGCCGCCGTGTGTAACAGAAACCCTGGCAGGTCGTGCACCAGGAGTATCACTAACCCGTATCCCTAACCACAAATCTCCGCAAAGGTTACCAATGGTGCCTCCGTCAATCTCCAGGCGGGCACCGGCTTCAACTGCAATTTTCGATTCTCCCGGCATCGAGAGATAACCTGTAACTCTCAAAACTCCTCCATCTTTGATAACAAGATCATTATGCATATAAACGGTATCCCGGATCAACAAGGTGTCTCCCCCCAGAATCCGATAACCGATAACCGATAACCGGTAACAGCTATCATTAATCACCACCTCCGAAATATTACCCCGTCCTCCGTTCAGGTAATAGTGAATCTGATTGAACTGGCATTTCGACAAGGCGTACCCGTATGATGGCCAGTAATCCATAATATTATTTGAGGTGCCCTCAACCGGACAACCATTGTCGTCACAATTATCGCATTGATCATCCCCTGGACCTCCAGTGAAATTATGGCCCAGGCCGAGGCAATGACCCAGCTCATGAACCAGGTTACGGCCGCATTCGTCGATCGCCAGCGGTGAAGGTTGACGAAGAAAATTTTCAAAATACCCGCGAACCGCAATATATCCACGATCGCCAATATTGCGTGAATGCCCTCCTGTTACCGGATTATTGGCACCGATAAAAATAGGAAGTGTCTGATATTTCTGCTGATAATTAAGTAAAGAATCACCATCTACGTACTGGTAGCGCATATAGGGGGAATCGATTTCAGCGGAGCAATCCCATGCCCATGAATCGCGATGATAAAAAATGGTATCCAACCGGATACGCACCCGGCTGTCAGCTACATACGGAGAAGACACAGACGGCTTCAAGGTATCCAGGTTGGCGAGCCGTTGGTTGACCCAATCCACCATCTGGTGCAGAAAGCCCTCCTGGCCAGCAATGTCCTGACGAAAATTCCCCTGTCCGGCATCATCTTGAAAAACATGGATTGCAACCCTCAGGTACCGAACCGGCAACAGAACCGAATCACGCTGCTGGCCCCGCAAAGGCTGGCAAAAACCAATTAGTATAAGGATGTAAATCCTTGTTAAAATTGATACGATTGTCGGTTTGCGGTATTCAGTCATCGGTCGTTATTCCAATCCTTCCTTCATCGGAACAAAGGCAAAATTTCCATGTGTAGAAATTTCGAAAGTATCCATGCTGGTCCTTACACATTTTGTCATTACCTGAAAATCCCGTTGGCCAATCGGGGCCACCAGTATACCGCCTACAACAAGCTGTTGTTTTAAGGCTTCCGGAATGGAAGGTGCCGCAGCCGTTATCAGGATTCTATCGAAAGGCGCAAAAGACGGAAGCCCCTGATAGCCATCACCTAAGAAAAATTTTATCTGGTATCCCAATTCCCTGTGAATAATCTGGGCGTCCTGATACAACTTTCTGATTCTTTCGATGGTAAAAACGCGTGCCCCCATCTCGGCCAATATGGCTGCCTGGTAACCCGAACCGGTTCCAACCTCTAAAACTTTTTGATGAATCTGTAAATCAATAAGTTCAGTTTGAAAAGCTACTGTAAATGGCTGTGAAATTGTTTGTCCTGACGAAATTGGAAAGGCCTGATCCTGGTAAGCAAATTTAAGAAAGGAAGAATCGATGAATGCATGCCTTGGTATTTTCAACATGGCATCCAGTATCCGTTGGTCCTTAATTCCTTTGCTTTTAACCTGCTCCACCAGTTTCCTTCGCAATCCCTTATGCATAAAGCTATCTTCGATCATTACAATTCTGTTAACTTTGTGACTTGAAATATCAGAAAAAAATAGATATGCTTAAAACATGGATGATTTTACCGGTGATTACCCTTGCCGGATTTCTCCTTTCCTGTAATATTATTAACCCTGCCGAAGATATACCTGCTTATATCAAGGTAGATACCGTACTCGTCAAAGTTACCAATTTCGATCAGGGATCAGCGAGCCACAATATGACCTGCGTCAAGCTTAATATTGGCGGAACAACTCTTGGATTCTTCGAAATGCCCACTATGGTACCCTGCCTCATAACGGGAATGCAGAGTGTAATTGTTTACCCGGGGTTTGAGCTGAATGGGATCGCAGGATCCCGGGAAGTATATCCCTTTTTTGAGCCCTACATCGGCACAGGGAAAATAGATCTTGTTCAAGGCCAGGTAATCCCGATAACGCCGACAACCACATACAAAAAAGACAAAGATGGCAAAGATGTGTGTAAGTTTCCGTGGATCGAGGACTTTGAAGACGCTGGTGTATCCTTTGTTTATCCAGCATACAGTGATACTGTTTTCAGGAACCAGACCGACCAGGTTTGCGAAGGACGGTATTCCGGTGCGATTTATCTGGATACTAAAAACCGGTTTTTCGAAGCATACAGCAGTACCGATTTCCAACGTATCACTAACGGTCTGATGGTTTTACTTGAGTTTGATTATCTGAGCAATACTATCATGGAATTTGGCGTTTATGTTCTCCAGGATGGAGCAGCGGTGTGGAATAGCCTGGTATATATAAGGCCAATTGACCATTGGAACCGGATTTATATTGATCTTCGTAATATTATGAAGGATAACCAATCGGCAGAATTCTTCAGGCCGGGTTTCCGGGCTGGCTGGGATTCCACCGGGTTGGCAAAACAGGCAATTATTTTGGACAACCTTAAATTGATCCATTTTTAATGAACCAGAGAAAGCAACTGCTGAAGTACCTGATTTTCGATTTCTTATCAGCCGGCGCTAGCTGGACTCTTTTTTTCGTATTCCGGAAAATCTATATAGAAACCAAGAAATTCGGATATCCGGTACCTGTTGAATTTGACCACTCCTTTTTCCTGGGCCTGGCGATCATCCCGGTGGCGTGGGTTTTGTTCTATTTCATTACCGGTTACTATAAAGAGGTTTTCAGAAAATCCCGGCTCAGCGAATTGGGGCAAACCATAGGCACAACCTTTATCGGCGTCCTCATCATTTTCTTTGTTCTGATCCTCGATGATACCGTTAAAACTTATACCAACTATTACCTCTCCTTTTTGGTTCTGTTCGGGCTTCATTTTCTTCTTACTTACCTGCCCCGCCTGGTTTTCACCACCATTTCAGCCCATCGGATCCAAAACCGTATTATAGGTTTTCCCACTCTTCTGATCGGATCCGACAAGCGGGCAGAGGACCTGTTTCTCGGGATGGTCACACAACCACGGTCGACCGGAAATAGTTTTATCGGCTTTATCAGCGTTAGTAAATACAATAATTACCTGATGGACAGGCACGTACCTCATCTCGGATCGCTGAACGACCTTCAAAAGATTCTTGCGGAACACCCGGTTGAAGAGGTAATTATCGCTATCGAAAGTTCAGAGCACGAACTGCTTAAGAAAATCATCAACCGTCTGGAATACAAGAAAGTTACGATCAAAGTGATCCCTGACATGTATGACATCCTTACGGGGATGGTTAAAATGTCGTCGATCATCGGAACGCCTCTCATCCAGATCAGCCATGATCTGATGCCAGCCTGGGAAGAGAATCTTAAGCGCATTATCGATGTAATAACTTCCTTCTTCGCCCTGATCATACTGTCACCGGTATACCTGTTCATCACCATAGGTGTTAAACTTTCATCGAAAGGGCCGGTGCTTTATTCACATGAACGAATCGGCCGGTACGGAAAGCCGTTTACAATTTACAAGTTCCGGTCGATGCTTAGTAATGCTGAATCCAACGGTCCAGCCTTATCGAGCCACAATGATTCGCGGATTACCGGTTTTGGGATGTTTATGAGAAAGATGCGTCTGGATGAACTTCCACAGTTTTATAATGTTTTGATCGGGGATATGTCTTTGGTTGGGCCGCGTCCTGAACGTCAGCACTTTATCGACCAGATCATAAAAAAGGCACCTCATTTTAATCACTTGCAAAAGGTAAGGCCTGGAATTACCTCCTGGGGCCAGGTAAAATTCGGATATGCATCCAACGTTGATGAGATGATTGAAAGGCTTAAATACGATATTCTTTACATCGAGAACATGTCCCTTCTTGTTGATCTTAAAATTCTGATTTATACGATCAAAACTATTCTCAACGCCAGTGGAAAGTAAATAACTTGAACCATGAAAACAAAAAAGAAATTTGCCGTTATCCTGGCCGGATGCGGAAACAGGGATGGTGCCGAAATTCATGAATCAGTAATGACACTTTATGCCATTGCCAGAACCGATTCCTCTTACGAAGTCTTTGCTCCTGATGTTAATCAATACCATGTGATTAACCATTATACCGGTCAACCGACAGATGAAACCCGGAATGTTCTCGTTGAATCGGCGAGGATTGCCCGCGGGAAAATACGTCCGCTAAGCGAATTTAATGCGCAAAATTTTGATATACTGATGTTTGCCGGAGGGTTTGGGGTAGCTAAAAACCTTTGCACCTATGCTTTCGATGGTGCTGATTGTACGGTGAATCTTGAGGTTGAAAGAGCTGTAATCTCTATGCATAGTTCTGGTAAACCGATCGGAGCCCTGTGCATTTCACCGGTGATTTTAGCAAAGGTTTTGGGCAATGTATCCATAACTATGGGTCAGGATCAATCTTCTATAAAGAATATAAAGGCGATGGGTGCCATCCATCATACAACCCATGCCAGGGAGATCGTTATCGACAAGGACAACAAAGTGGTAACCAGTCCCTGCTACATGCTGGATTCCAGCATCGTCGACATCGCTGAAGGTGCTATTAACACAGTAAAGGCCTTGATTGAACTGTAGGGACGCATAATTGCGTCCATGGAATATAACAGACGCAATTATGCGTCCCTACGATTTATATTATATATAGCCCTTCTCAATATAGGTAACGATCTGTTCTATGAGTTGATCCTCGCCTTTCGGGTCGTATTCAGATTTCAGGTTGGTACCGAAGAGACGGGCAATTCCCTGCCAAAAAAAGGCGCTTACGGAACCACGATAGGAATCAATCCAGTAATAAGTGGAATTGGAAGTTTCACGATCAACGAGCTTAAAAAGGAGCTTTCCCTGCGTGATGGTCATTTGCCTCAGATCTCCCTCATATCTTTTCCAGAGCGAGTCTTCCATGCTTTTAATGAATTTCCTCCGCTCTTTGTCGGTTTTTACGATGGCGAGTTTGAATTCAAGCTCCGTAACGATGGCTGCAACGATTTTCGAATAGGGCAAAACTTTTTTAAGGTTATAAACCAATCGCCAGTATTGCCTCTCCTGAAAACGATTCTTAAAGACTTTAGCAGGAAGTATAGGGACTTCTTTCAGGTCGATATGCGGCAAGGTATCCCCGTTGATTACAACTGTCCGGAGTAAGGTATCCCGCCTGACTTTTGTTACCGCCTGGGCGTTTAAACCTGCGCCGGTCAGGCAGAATAGAATCGTTAATAAAATAAACCGCATACATCCACCCGGCAATTTCTTTGCCAATTTATTTATACAAAGATAGTTCAGGAAACCGCCTCCTTAACCAGAACAGCTGCTTCTTCCAGGGTAATGGCTGAGGAAACTTTAAGCCCGGATTGGTCAATGATTTTTTTGCCTTCCACAGCATTGGTTCCCTGCAACCGGACAATTACCGGAACGGGAATAGAACCGATCAGATTATAGGCATCCACAACACCCTGCGCTACCCGGTCGCAACGGACAATTCCGCCAAAAATATTGATCAGGATCGCTTTGACGTTCGGGTCTTTTAGAATGATCCGGAACCCTGCTTCTACTGTTTGCGGACTGGCCGTACCGCCAACATCGAGGAAATTAGCAGGCTGACCGCCCGACAGTTTGATCATATCCATGGTGGCCATGGCCAGACCGGCGCCATTAACCATACAACCCACATTTCCATCGAGCTTGATGAAATTCAGATTGTACCCGGAGGCTTCAACTTCCGTAGGATCCTCTTCGTTCAGATCGCGCAGTGCAGCATAATCCGGATGACGGAACAAGGCATTTTCATCCAGATTCACCTTTGCATCTGCAGCGAGGATCAGGTCGTCTGATGTTTTAACCAACGGATTGATTTCCAAAAGAGAAGCATCAGTTGCAAGGTAGGCATGGTAAAGAGTGGTGACAAATTTAACCATATTTTTATGGGCTGCTCCATTCAATTTCAGGTTAAATGCAATTTTACGTGCCTGGAAAGGCAGAATTCCAACTCCCGGATCCACCTCTTCGGTAAAAATCAGGTTTGGAGTATCTTTGGCCACACCTTCGATATCAACTCCCCCTTCAGTAGAATACATCACAATATTCTTGCCAGTCTTCCGGTTGAGTAAAACGCTCATATAGAATTCCTTAACCGAAGACTTGCCATCAGCGCCCGGATAATACATATCCCGCTGCACCAACAGCTTCCGTACCAGCTTTCCTTCCGGTCCGGTTTGCGGCGTTACCAGGTTCATCCCCAATATCCGGGTGGCATGTTCCTTAACCTGTTCCAGGGAGGAAGCAATCTTCACACCGCCACCTTTGCCGCGGCCTCCGGCATGTATCTGAGCTTTAATAACCCAGAATTTAGTACCGGTTTGACTCTGGATCAGTTGTGCGGCTTCCACTGCGGCTTCAGGCGTTTCAACCATAAGTCCTTCAGCAACCGGAACACCATGTAACTGGAGCAGTAGCTTGGCCTGATATTCGTGAAGATTCATAAAAGCTTGATTTCTTTGGTTAAATAACTATTTGCAGGCGTTAAAAATGCAACTTTTTTAAGTGAAACAAAAATCTTTAACATTGGTTAACCCCAATGGTGCTATTTTTGCACAAAGCAATAATCATGCGACAGCTCACAAACGAAGAACATGGCCGGCTCGATGTTGAAGGATTCAAATCGGCTGAAAAGAAACCGGTGATCGTTGTTCTCGACAATGTCCGGAGCCTCAATAATATCGGCTCCATCTTCCGCTCCTGTGATGCTTTCAGGATTGAAAAGCTCATCCTGTGCGGAATCAGCACACCGCCCCCCCATCGTGATATCCACAAAAGCGCTCTTGGCGCCGAACTCTCCGTCGACTGGCAATATTTCGAAAAGACCACCGATGCCATCGTCGATCTCAAATCCAATGGTTATAAGATTTTTGCTATTGAGCAAACTACCGGTAGCATTCCCCTGAATGAATTCAATCTTTCCGGCCCAATTGCGATTGTTTTCGGCCATGAAATCCACGGTGTCTCCCCGGAAGTCTTAGGCCTATGCGAAGCCGCCATTGAAATCCCGCAATATGGCACCAAGCATTCGCTTAATGTAGCGGTCAGCGTGGGAATCGTTCTTTGGGAGATGATAAGATGTGCTGATTAGTTGATGTGCTGATGTGCTGATGGATTTCGGAGATAATTCCAGTTTCTTTGCCCTGAAGGGGCTAAACTTTGAGTAACCTCCGGTTGCAACCGGAGGAAATATCGGACTCCCACCTATGTTCCAGAACCCTGCAAAGGTTCCACAGACACCCAGATATTTAGTACAACTAATTGGTTTGGCCAATCCAAGCCCTCCAGGCTTGTTTAAGAGCATAAAGAAAGCACGGTGATCCGCCGGTTTGGCTCCGCCCTTCCTCCCGTTCTTTCATCAGCACATCGGCACATCAGCACATCAGCACATCAATAAATCAGCACATTATCATATTAACTAACTTTTTAATGGAACATCCAGCCTGCATTCGTTAAGGAAATTATCGCAGAGTTGCCGGCACCGAAACCGGCATATAGCACGGTTTCCACGATCGTAAGGATCCTTGAATCAAAGGGCTTTATCGACCATGAAGCATTTGGCCCCACCCACCGCTATCATACGATAATCAGCAAGGAGGAATACTCGCATTTTTCGATGAAGAAGATGCTCGAAAATTACTTTGATGGCAGCCTCAAGGAGATGGTCTCTTTCTTTTCAAGGAGAGAGAACCTGACTATGAACGAAATGGAAGAGTTGCTGAAAACCCTGGAGAACCTTAAAAATGAGAAACCATGAACTATTTACCTAGCATCATCCTGGCGAATCTCTTTATGATCCTGATTTACCTGGTTTATAAAGGAGCGTTCAGCCAAAGTCATTTTTTCCAGGCCAACCGGTTTTTCTTGTTAACGGGAGTTGCCAGTGCCCTGGCGTTGCCATGGATCAGCCCGGCAATGGACTTTCTCAAGCCATCAACTGACATTCAATGGTTGCAATCTATCCCGGCTGCCCAACAGGATGGTGCAAAACAGGCTGGAGGAGTTGTGGTTGAACCAATAAGCAGAATGAGTGCATCACAGCTGATTCTGGGGATATACCTTGCCATCATTGCGGTGATGTCGATCATTTTTGCCATTCAGTGGATCCGGCTGAAACTTTTATGGCGTAATGCCCCTGTCCAACGATACGGCCAGCTTAAAGTCAAAATTATCAATAAGGGCTGGTCGGCATTCAGTTATTTCCGGACGGTTTATTGCCCTGAACCGTTTGATCCCACATTACCTGAAACAAAAGTAATTCTTGAGCATGAGCTCGTGCATGCCCGTCAGCTGCATACCCTTGATAATATATTTTTCGGAATCTGCCGGTTAGTTTTCTTTTTTAATCCATTTATTCACCTGTTGCATAAAGAATTAATGATTACCCATGAATACCTGGCCGACCACCTGACTTCCGGCAGTGACCGGCTCGGGTATTCCAAAACTTTGATCAGCCATCAGTTTAAAATCCCCCGTTTTGTCCTGATGCATCCATTTCACACACAATCATTTTTAAAAAGAAGACTTAACATGTTATCGAAAAACACACAAAACCACCTGGCAGGATGGAAGTACATGCTCGTCCTGCCTCTATTCGGGGGGATGATTCTGGGCAGTTCCTGGAGCGTCACTGCTCAGGACAAGAACCAAAGGAAAAAGACTGAGACAGCAGCGAAGGTTGAGAAACAGTTAAAGAAACTGGGATTCGTAAAAACCGGAGAGCGGACCTGGTCCAAAGATGGCTGGAGCGTTATGGCCACGGACAGCGTTACCGTGGAACAATTGAATGCCTCAATTAAAGAGCTAGAGGAATTTAAAATCAAGAAGCAAAGCGAGGAAGCGCAACAGGTTTTCCTGATCGTCGAAGAAATGCCGAAATTTGAAGGCGGGGAAATTAATGATTTCAGAAATTGGGTGCAGAGTAACCTTAAATACCCGGCCGAGGCAAAAGACAAAAAGATTTCAGGTACAGTGTATGTTACATTTGTGGTAAACACCAAAGGAGAAGTGGTCAATACCAATATTATCAGAAGTGTGGACCCGATTCTGGACGCAGAAGTTATACGGGTCCTCAAATTTACCCCTGCCTGGAAACCCGGAAAGCAGAGGGGCAAAGCGGTAAATGTGTCTTTCTCCATCCCGGTAAGTTTCGCGCTAAGCAAAAGCGGAGACATGATAAAACCGCCAGCAAACCAAAAGGAACCAGTCAAGCCCGAAGAGGAAGACAAAATAATTTTCGTTATTGTTGAGGAAATGCCTGAATTTGAAGGTGGAACCCTGGAAAAATTCCGCGGATGGGCTCAGGCGAGGGTTAAGTATCCCCAAAAAGCAATGGAGGAAAGCAAATCCGGAACCGTAGAGGTTTCATTTACTGTAAACAAAAAAGGGGAAGTTGAGGATGTACAGATCGTCAAGAGCGCTGATCCGATCCTGGACGAGGCGGTAATGAATGTGGTAAAATCATCGCCCATTTGGAAACCCGGCAAACAGAGAGGAAGGCTGGTCAAGGTTTCGCAAACCATCCCGATAAAATTCATTCTCAACTAATCCAGACACTGGTCACTCTTTCGTGTCACGCGTCACGGTTCACGATTTGGACGCAAATATGCGTCCCTACCTCATCACTAAAAGAAAGAGCTGCTTCATCAGCGGCTCTTTCTTTTTGGTGCATGAAATTATTTCACAATTCCCTGGAACTTGGCATCTTCGAAGAATTTACCGAATTCGAGGTCAGTTTTAGCTATCTGTTTCAGATCAGTCTGTGCGGCAACCGCAGCTTCCAATGACTTGAACATATTGGCGCTTTGTCCCTGGCGGGCATAAACCACTGCCCTCAGGTAGTCGGTCATGGCATTGGGTTCAGCAATGCAATCAAGAGTTTTAAGAGCTTTTGCATAGTCCTTGTTCAAAGTCTGAGCCAATGCTGCATTAAAAAGGCACGATGAGCCAAAGTTAGTGACGGCTTGGCTGTAATTGCCTTTTTTTATGTTGATGATACCCAGGTTGTGTTCTGGCTGGCTTCCGGCAGCGGCAGCACTGCGGAATAATCCCTCAGCTTTATCGTAGTTGCCTTCGGCGAGAGCAACAACACCCAGGTTGTTCAGGATGATCGGGTCATTTGCCTGTAAACTGTTAGCTTTTTCAATAGCGGTTTTAGCGGTTGTAAAATCCCCTTGCTGAGCAGCTGTCATTCCATAATCGTTCCATGCCCGGTAGCAGGTCGGGAATTTTTCGGTAGCAGCCTTATAGATATCATTCTGAACTTTAACATCTTTGGTCAATGTAGCTGCATAAAGAACCTCTTCAATACCAAGATCTGAAGGCTTGCTGGTAGCGATTTTCAGCAATTCATCGTCTGATTTGCCGATTACATCAACATTAACAGAAAACTTCGAGCGACGCAAAGCGGGCAGAATCTGGTCAGCCAATTCAGTAAAGGCAGCTGAAATATTCCGGATTTCCCTTTCACGAACATCTGGATCATTGTACATTGATAATACACGCAAAATCAGATCTTTATCCTGAATATTTGATTTCGAAACCAGGTCTTTGAAACCATCCCAGTCTTCAGCAGTGGACATCAGTTTAAAGAATTCGCCCTGGTCGGCTTTTGAAACCTTCATGTTTTCAAGTTCTTTTTTGAAAAAGCTGGAAGCAGTTTTCGAACGTTCCTTGGCCAGTTTATCATTCAGTTCAAGCTTCCCGTCAGGTGATGCATAAGCTGAAACATCAACTCCTTTGATATTATAGTTCGATTTCGAGTTGGCAGCTTTAACCTTTTCTTTCAGAGCTGTAACGTCATCGGATTTCATCTCGATTTTCTTCACCTCGGCTTTATTGATATCATAATGAATATCTGCCTGGTAAGTTTCAGGAACGATCCGCTGGAATTTGTCCGGAGCCACCACAACTTCACCCAGCTGGTTAGCCAGCAGAGTAGGTGTAGAAATAACCCCGTCGGCAATTTTAACAGGTTCAAAAGCAACCTTTTTTGCTTTCATGGAGGCTTCAACCTTAATAATCAGTTGGGATTGGCGCATGTCCTTGGTGTAAGGAACGGTTCCTTCATAGGTTACTTTACCACCTGATGCATAATTTACCACCTTATTGTTGGCGGTAACCTTTTCTCCCTGCAAGGTTAAAGGTTTGAATTCAACATCGCCGGAAGGAGTTTTCAGAACCGGAGTTGCTACCACAATGGCTTTCTTGTTAAAGAATTTTTCGGGATATCTGGCTTCAAGTGCCAAGCCAACATTTCCCCCGTGCATTTCCAATACTTCTGGTTTTACTTCGTACTTAATCCCTGAAGCGGATTTTTTCATCTTGTTGAGACCGCTGCAGCCCGACATGATTGAAATGACTGCAATAGCCATCAAAATGCTGAGGTTAAATTTCTTCATAACTACCGATTTTATGTTTGTTATTTTCGTTTTCAATGTACGACAAAAATATAAATCTTTTAGAGATCAATGTAAAAAATCTACTGGTTCCTGAAAAATGTTCACAACACACTTTACTTCCCTGGATGTGGAAAGGCCCTCGATAAACCCACGGGGTATTCATGCCCGAAAATGACATCCAACAGGGTATGGTAATCCTCCTGGTTGTTCACAAAATCTATTTCCCTGGTATCCACCACGAGTATCCTCATGGATGGCTCCTGTCGGAAAAAATCAAAATACCCGGTCTGAATCCTTTTTAGATAATCAGCTGTAATGGCAGATTCATATTCGCGGCCCCGATTCCAGATATTAATCAGCAGATTATCAGTATCCTGGTGCAGATAAACATACAGGTCGGGTTTTGGCAAGGATGAATACATGATATGAAATAGCTGTGAGTATAGCTTATACTCATTACCGGTAAGGGTATTACCTGCGAAAATAAGCGATTTCATGAAATAATAGTCGGCAACTATAAACGGGGCAAAAATATCAGGATCAATAAGTTCCTTCTTAAGTTGCGTGTACCGGTCAGCCAGAAATGACATCTCAAGAGGGAAGGCAAAACGATCGGGATCCTGGTAAAATTTAGGCAGGAATGGGTTGTCTGCGAATCGTTCCAAAATCAGGTGGCTGTTATAATCCGCACTTATCCTGCTGGCCAGTGAGGTTTTTCCGGCTCCGATATTGCCTTCGATGACCACCAGCCGGTAATTACATGGATATTTCTTATTCGGTTCCATCGCCTAAAAATAAAAAATCCCCGCGATTGCGGGGATTTTCTCAGCTTTATCTTATTAACCGATCTATTAACGACGGTCATAATCCCTGCGGGGTGGCCTTCCACCACGGTCGCCGCCATCACGGCGATCCCGGTTGTCACGTCCGCCCCGATCATCACGCGGGCCTCTTGGGCCACGATCATGCTGAACAGGTTCTACATAACCTTCAGGCTTTTCGAGAAGCGCTTTCCTCGAGAGGCGATATTTACCGGATTTCTCATCAATTTCGATGAGTTTCACCTCGATCATCTGGCCAACCTTGAGTTCTTTCTCAACAGTTTCCAAACGTTTAAAGGAGATTTCCGAAATATGAAGCAGACCTTCTTTACCCGGGAGGATTTCGACGAATGCACCAAAGGCAACTATCGATACCACTTTACCGTTGTAAATCTGGCCAACTTCCGGAACAGCACAAATACCCTGGATTATTTCCATGGCAGCCTCGATGGCTTCCTTATCAGGAGCAGCTACCTCGATAAATCCAATACCATCTTTTTCCTCAATGGTAATGATGGTATGGGTACGCAATTGTATTTCCTGTATGATCTTTCCACCTGTACCGATTACGGCGCCGATCATCTCTTTCGGGATGGTCATGGTCTGGATTCTCGGAACGTGTGGTTTATAGTCTTCACGGGGTTCTGAAATGGTTTCCAGAATCTTGTCAAGAATATGCATTCTTCCGCGGTTTGCCTGTTCCAGTGCCTCGGCCAGTATCTCATAGGATAGCCCGTCGACTTTGATGTCCATCTGGCAGGCGGTTAAGCCATCCCTGGTGCCGGTAACTTTAAAGTCCATATCGCCAAGATGATCCTCATCGCCGAGAATATCGGACAACACCTTGTATCTCTTGTCTTTACCAACCACCAGTCCCATTGCAATACCGGAAACCGGTTTCTTTATTTTAACACCGGCATCCATCAGAGCCAGGGTAGTGGCGCAAACCGTTGCCATGGAAGAGGAGCCGTTCGACTCGAGGATGTCTGAAACAATGCGAATTACATACGGATTATCTTCAGCATCCGGCAGCATGGGCTTAATAGCCCGGTGGGCCAGGTTGCCATGGCCGATTTCCCTGCGACTGATACCGCGAAAGGGACGTGCGTCTCCGGTTGAGAAAGGCGGGAAATTGTAATGGAGCAGGAACCTGTCTTTTCCCTGGTTCAACACTTCGTCGACAATTTTCTCGTCGAGTTTTGTTCCCAGGGTAACGGTTGTCAACGATTGGGTTTCACCGCGGGTGAAAATTGCCGAACCGTGTGCCATCGGAAGATAATCAATTTCGCTCCAGATCGGGCGGATCTCATCGGTTTTACGGCCATCCAGACGGATGCCTTCATCGAGGAGCATATTGCGGGTAGCCTCTTTCATTACGTCGTGGAAATATCTCTTTACCATCGACTTAACCAAATCTGCAGCTTCTTCTCCCAAAGAGGTGATATAATCGGCTTCGAGCTTTTCCCATGCATCATTACGTTCATGCTTAGGCATTTGAGCCTTAGCGATGTCGTAAACCTGCTGATAGGTTGCTTCGAAAACTCTTGCTTTCAACTCAGCATCGTTGGTTTCATGGCAATACTCCCTGACGCTGTCTTTTCCAAGCTCTTTGCGGAGTTCCAGCTGAACCTGGCAATGTCTCTTTATTTCTTCATGGCCGAACTTGATTGCCTCGAGCATCTCGGCTTCAGAAACTTCATGCATCTCACCTTCAACCATCATGATATTGTCATAGGTTCCGGCGATAATGACATCGAGATCAGCCCCTTTAAGGTCTTCCATGCCCGGGTTAATAACCAGGTCGCCATCGATACGGGCAACGCGAACTTCGCTGATCGGGCCTCCGAAAGGAATATCGGTCAGGGCAAATGCTGCCGAAGCAGCTAATCCTGCCAGCGCATCCGGGGGACAGGTTGGATCGCCCGACATCAGGCTGATCGATACAAAAACTTCTGCATGATAATCATCCGGGAAAAGAGGGCGCAAAGCGCGGTCGACCAGGCGGGAAATCAGGATCTCGTTGTCATTCGGACGAGCTTCTCTTTTCATGAAACCGCCCGGGAAACGGCCGGCTGCAGCAAATTTCTCTTTGTATTCAACACTCAGTGGCATGAAGTCGACACCTTCTTTTGCCGTTTTGGAGGCACACACTGCCGCCAGGATCATGGTTTTCCCCATGGTCACCACCACCGAACCGTCGGCCTGTTTGGCCAGTTTACCGGTCTCAATGGTTATCGTCCGTCCATCATTCAATGTGATGGTCTTCTGATATACTTGATACATTTTATAAAATCGGATTAATTAAGAAGAAAAAAGGCAATTATGAAATTGCCTTTTTTTTCTTGGGTTATTTACGTAAATTCAATTCTTTAATAATCGTCCGGTAACGCGCTATGTCCCTGTCCTTGAGGTAGTTGAGCAGTCTTCTGCGTTTACCTACTAATCTGATCAACGATCGCTGGGTGCTGAAGTCCTTGCGGTTTTTCTTCAAATGTCCCGTCAAATGAGCAATACGGTATGAGAATAAGGCAACCTGTCCCTCTGGTGAACCGGTGTCTGTATTGGACTTCCCGTACTTCTCGAAAAATTCTTGTTTCTTTTCTGCCGTTAAGTACATGTTTACTAAAATTTTACAGTTGTCTTTAAATTAACGCGCAAAGATACAGAAAAGATTGAGTAAACCAAAAGATTTCGTGAGGACGTTGAGGAAAGACTATGAGACTTTAAGACCAAAAGACTAAGAGATTTTCTCCGAATCTAATCCTCTTACAGTCTTACAGTCTTACAGTCTTACAGTCTTAAAGTCTTAGTATTTGTAAGTGTATTCCCCGAAGTAGGCCGACATCTCAGGCGATCCTCGCAGCAGAAAAACTACTTCATGTTTTCCTTTTTCTCGAAGCGGAACCAGCGAAAATATCAGCCAGCGGGTGATATAGGCTTCGCACATATCCCCATTGGCATCATGAGATAGCGCTAATTCAATTGGCGGCGGATTCAAAGCATTCGGAGGAAGCTTCCACAGATTTAATTCATGGTTCCTGCAGCCGCCGCTATAGCTAACCTGCATCATGAGCAAATCGTCATCCACATAGGCTGAATCGAGGTGGAACGGGTCCATCGAATACTTTTCCCATTCATCCTCATGAAGAATACCAACCTCTTCAGGATTCTTCTTAATTTCTGTAATCCGTATCGACTGATAAGTAGCCCCTCCCCGGCCACACCGGAATTCTTCAGGATCAGCCGTGTATTTTATCAGGATCGGCAGATCACTAATTTGATAATCAATACTGAGATTAACCGGATGATAGTAGACAGAATCGATTAAAATCTTCCATCCGCATCCGTCAACCTCCGGCGCACCACTATAAACCACTGTAGCTTTTTTAAACCCGTACTCGCAAAATTCATTGGGGTCTTCATGACAGGAAACAAAAAGCCCAACGGCCACCAGAATTATCGCACCTATAAGAAAGTTTTTATTTTTCATTTGTTGTCAGTTATCAGTTATCACCGGGGTGACAACGCTTCGATTTTGAGTTTTGGAGTTTGGAGCTTATTTGGGATTTGGGATTTGTTTTTTGGTATTTGCTAGTTCCACCATCCTTCAGGCCTGGTTACGCAAAACTGCCCCTCCGGCTCCTTCTTCAGATCCAGGTCAAAAATAAGCTGAGGCATCGAATGGCTGACATAGGGTTCAACAAACCTGACATGATAGGTATCGGCCGGAAGGTTGTGAACCTTTATCTCAAGATTATAAAGACAATTACACTTGCAAAGTTGTTCAACATCGTCTTCCCGGATGATCAGACTGTCGCCTTTCACTTCGATATCCACGGCAAACCTCTCGGGACAACAATTGAAACCCGCGTTGTAATGCATCATGGTGAGCAAACTGTCTCCATCGTAACTGAACTTGATACAGGAGGATTCCGGAACGGGATCGCTGCTTTTCAGCGGGTCATTGACCCTGCACATCATATCTGAGGAATTCGTAACCGATAGTGAACCCAGCCCGTTATCATGCCTTTCGCAGGCCACCAAGAATCCCGCCATCACCATCGCAACTACCACTCTATTAATTTTTTTCATGATATTTCTCGCTTTTTCGATTCACAGAGACGGATGTAATCCGTCTCTACGATTTCCAATTCTCCCATTCTTTACCTCCTTAACGTTCTTAACGTCCTTAACGTCCTCCTTTTCATTCCGGATTTATCAATTTTCCGATGAAGATAATGGAACCTGTTGTTTTTTCAGCGATTACAAAGAGGAACGGATGATTAAACCGGATCTCATTAACCGGAATTGAGGTTCTCGTGATGATCACAGCCGTTACAGCAGCAGCTTCGGTTCCATCCTCATTGACATCGATATAGGTTTTATGCAAAACCTGGCTGATAGCGAGGGATCCGGGACCCAGTTTCGAAAAATCGGCCGCATCTGAAAAGGCAGTCGGAATCCCGAGTTGCTTTAATTGCTTGCTGAGTTCAAATGAATTTTCGAGTTTAAACTGGGGCAGATAAATTTCCATTCCCTCCACAGGCTCAAATTGTGACCGGAGATCATCCCAGCCTCCCGAAAGCTGCTGACTGCACCAATCGTCAAGATTCACATTACGGGGAGGAAGCAAGAGGTACATCGACCAGCTACCATCCCCGTAAGGCAGCTCAACAGCTAGCAAATCTGCTGTAATTATAGCGTTTAAAGTATCTTTCAGATACATGGTTGGAACCAGCTGGCTTTTTCCTGAAGCACTGATGAAAGAATCCAGGTGAGTATCGTCCTTATCAAACCTCGTCTTCCATTTTCCATTGAAATAGAGGGCATTGATCAGGAAACAGACATCTTCGGGGTTGATCTTTTCGATGATTTTATCAATTTTACCATGTGTTTTTTCTTTAACCCAACCATTGACTGTGGGCAAAG